>DYPD01000114.1 GCA_020720115.1 Thiomargarita sp.
TCAGTGAAGTATTTAAAATAAACATAACAAATTTATAGGAATTTCACTATACATTGGTTAATTTGATAAAAGAGTTTCGTAATTCAGATGAATTTATCAGTAAAATTCAAGTTAAGTCAGGCATTCCTTTACTGGAGGATAATCAATATTTTAATAATAACAATCTTGATTTTAATATACTAAATCAGTTGTTTAAAAAAACAGCACATTATTGGAGAAATATAGCATCTTCGCCTGAAGAGATATATTGGAGCGTTCTTACTGAAGAACATTACAAAGGAGAATTAACAACCTCTGTAAAAAAACAGTTTCTTGGAACAGGACAAGCTTATTTCAATAGAATTAAGATTCTTGCCTCAAAATATGTTCATGAATTACCTTTATCAGAACAAACGGTATTAGATTTTGGGTGTGGGGTTGGGCGACTTGCTGTTCACTTTAAATCACAGTGCAAAAAAATTCACTGTGTGGATTTTAGTTCTGCTCATTTAGAAGAAACAAGAAAAAATTTATCGGATAGTGATAATGGTGAGTTTGAGTTGCGGCATATTAATCAATTAAAAGAAATGGGGGATTTACCAAAAGCAAATCTTGTATACTCGTTTATTGTATTACAACATAATACGCCTCCAGTAATTTCCTATCTAATAAAGAATTTGTTGGGCTGTCTTGTTCCCGGCGGACTGGCATTTTTACAACTCCCATTAGCTGGTGTTCGTTACAATTTTAATCATGAGAGTTATCTTAGCTCTCCTAGTGCTGGTAAAAACATGGAGATGCACATTTTACCAAAAAGTAATATCAATGAAGTCGCAAATATGAGTAATTGCAAGATAGTTGAATCTAATTGCATTGGTGGTTCAACTGGATATTACTCCGAAGAGATCGTTTTTATGAGAAGAGATCGTTTTTATGAAGGGTATTTAATCATGGGATTTAATGATGAGACCAAATCTAAATATGGCTTTATAGATGTTAATGAAGCCTGTGAGTTGTTCAAAAATCGTATCTGGCTCGTTTCGCACGGTGGTGTTGCCAGTGAAACTTTATGTGATGTTTTGAATATTCAATACCCAGAAGGCAATGCAAATTTATCTTCTGTATCAGTGCGAGCAGCAACTGCGCATTTTTATAGTAGGATTACTCAATAATTATATTTTTATAATTATTAAGCATATGATTTTATATATCTTTTATTTTAAAGATTCAGTAATCCGACTATATATGCCTTTTCCGCACGGACCCGATAAAGCAATTTATGTTTTTGGTCATCCTATAGAAAGTATTATTTCTCAAATTAATCGCTTTGAGACATGTGCTACAAATCCAGCTAAATTGCATAACGATCAATCTTTTCCACAATTTAAAACAATCGCCAATCTTTGTCAGTATGCTGCACAGCATAATGATTTTGACCCATTTGGCATAGCAAAGCAGTTTTTCAACTTTCTTTACGCACCCTCTTTACCATATCCCATTCTTTTTGTCCGTTCTGATGCCCTGACGCAGAGCACTCAAGAGGTTGCCGACTTTATAGGAGTAAAAGAGCAGGTCAATTGGGTAGCTAAAAAGCGTCAATCTTCTATTGAGTTATTGCCAGATGGTGAGCGTACTTGTTTAGAAAACTTGTATGCACCGTTGGCAGCATTTATGAATACAATGCCTCCGTTGTTATTAAAACCTGCTGCCAAAAATATTGATATAAATTGTGGTTATGATGATGCCAAGTATATTTCGCTGAAGATTAATTCAGTTGAGCAAGCTGAAACTGAAAACAGTTTAATTGTTTCTCTCACTCTTCATAATAGAAGTCACAAGTCTTTATCTACCGTAGCAAATGCAATAGATGTGATTCATATTTCTTATCATTGGTTAAATGCGCAAAGCGCAGTTTTCGTAATTTATGATGGTGAGCGACATGCAATCGTACCTTCAGTTTATGCTGGTTACAGCTATACTTATCGGGTAAAAATTCAGATTCCATCTGAGTTGGCTGTTGCTGCTGCTGCCCAATACATTTTACGCGTAACCCTAGTACAAGAACAGGTAGGCTGGTTTGATGAGGCTGAACCGCCTGTATTTGATGATGTGTTAATTGAAATCGTAGGAAAATAACAATGCTAAAAATCAATTGGTTTTCTCCGTTGCCACCAGAAAAAACGGGGATTGCAAACTATACGTTCAGTTTATTATCAGAACTTGCAGCACAAGCTGATTTAACGGTATGGACAAATCAAAAAAATTGGGATTCTTCTATAGATGGTTTAGCTAAAGTTAGGCAGTTTGATGTGTTCACAAATTGTGATGTGGAGTTTAAAAATGCACTCAATGTCTATCATATAGGAAATAATTCACAGTTTCATACTTGGATTTGGCTTATAGCCAGAAAGTACCCTGGTGTTGTCGTGTTGCATGATCTCCATCTTCAGCATTTTTTTATCCCTTATTATTTAGAATCAAAGCAGCCTAATGCTTATATTGATGTCATGCAAAAATATTATGGAGAAGAAGCTAAACAGGATGCGGAGAAGTTTTTAGCAGGAAATGTGGATATTCTTTATTTAAGTCAACATTATCCCTTGTTTGAACTGGCACTTGAGAACTGCAAAGGTGTTGTTGTTCATACTAAACAAGCGTTGCAGCAACTTCAAAAGCGATATTCTACTCTTTATGCGCCATTACCCTGTCCTGTACAGCTTCAAGCGATTGAAAAACAGCCGCACTCTCCTCCGTATCAATTGGTAATTTTTGGACATATTGGTGATAATCGCCGTCTTGAATCCGTACTGAAAACACTTTCTTTATTAGTAGATAAACAACAATTTTATTTAAATGTTTATGGGAGTATATGGAATAAAGATGAAATTGAAAAATTAATTTCAGAACTCGACTTAAATGATATTGTAAAATGTCATGGATTTGTAGCGGATGGTGTTTTAGAAGTTGCTTTGAAAAACGCAGACTTTGCAATTAACCTGCGTTATCCAACAATGGGGGAAGCATCTTTAAGTCAGTTACAAATCTGGTCTCATGCTTTGCCATCAGTGGTCACGCGGACTGGCTGGTATGCCGAACAACCTGATGACTGTGTTTCATTCATTTCGGTTGAGCATGAAGTTGATGATATTCTTTCTGTTTTAAGTCAATTTGTGGAAAATCCACAGACTTTTTATACAAAAGGAAAACGAGGGTTTGATTTATTAAAAGATAAGCACTCGCTAGTGACTTACGTTGAAAATCTCATTGAATATTTTGCATCTTTTTCTCAAATCAATGATAAAAATAAAACCTATAAAAATAATGCACTTAACTTAGTGTGGTCGTCTAAAAAATCTTATAGAGTGATGTTAGATATTACAACGCTTGGCGCAAGTTTATATGAACGCAAAGCAAGAACGGGGATTTTTTTTGTTACTGAACAAATCTTAAATACTCTGTTGTTGTTGCATAAACAGGGTAAGCTGCATTTAAGTTTTATCGCATACGGGTCTTATTATCAGTATGCGTTAAGTTATTATTTATCCAATCCAGCATATCATTGCATTCCTCTTTATAGTAACCAATCACTTCCACCTGAAGTTGATATTTATCATTGTCCATATCAACCCTTTCCAGAAAATATTGTTTCTAAAACATTTTTTTTGACGGTACATGATCTTATTCCTATAAAATTTGCGCATTGGTTTCCTGAACAAGCGGGTGTTCATAAAGTTTTGGATAAAACATTCAATTTTGTTGTTTCTCATCAAGGGTATACATTAAATGTCTCAGAAAGCACAAGAAATGACCTTTTAGAGTATTACCCTACCATTTCTTCATCTAAGGCTTTAGTGACTGAATTAGCCGCCGAAACCACTAAGTTCTATCCTTGTCTGGACATAGCCCATCTAAAGCCCGTCCACCAAAAATACCAAATCCCCGATGCCCCCTATATCTTAAGCGTCTGTACCTTAGAACCGCGCAAAAACCTTAAATTTGTAATTCAGGGTTTTATTCGTCTTTTATTGGAAAACAAAACCCCTGATTTGCATCTGGTTTTAACGGGCACGAAAGGCTGGTTGCATGATGAAATCTTTGCTGAGTATGAAAAGCATCCTGAGTATCAAAATAGAATTATTTTTACCGATTATGTGCCAGATGAGGATTTAGCGCCTTTGTACAGCGGCGCGTTGGCGTTTGTGTATATGTCCTTGTATGAGGGTTTTGGTTTGCCGCCGTTGGAGGCGATGCAGTGCGGTACGCCGGTGATTACCTCGAATACCTCGTCCTTGCCGGAGGTGGTGGGGGATGGCGGTTTGATGCTTGATCCGACGGATTTGGAGGCTTTTTGCGCGGCCTTGTATGAGATGTATAGCAATCCGGCGCATCGTGCAGAGATGGCACAGAAGGCGCTGGCGCGGGCGACGTTGTTTAGTTGGGAGCGTTTCGCGCAGCAAACCGTAGACGCATACTCGCTGGCGATGCGTGAGCATTATGCGGAGGATGAAGTGCCGCCACCGCCGGAAGACCGTAATGCGCGGGCGCGGCAGTTGAAGGTGGTGGTGGATGGGGTGTTTTTTCAGTATTTCAAAACAGGTATTGCGCGGGTGTGGCAGACGATTTTGGCGTTGTGGGTGAAATCGGGCGTGGCGGCGCAAGTGGTGGTGTTGGATCGGGCGGGTTCTTTGCCGAAAATTGAAGGTATTTGTACTCGGCAAATGGTTAAGCATGATTATGCAAAATTAGATGAAGATCGGCAGTTGTTGCAGCAGATTTGTGTTGAGGAAGGCGCGGATATTTTTATTTCTAGTTATTATACCATGCCTTTGACAACGCCTGCGGTTCTTTTGCTGCATGATATGATTCCTGAAGCTTTGAATGCGCACATGAATCATCCGATGTGGACAGAGAAACATCAGTGTATTCGTTATGTGTCTTCTTATGTGTGTGTTTCGCATACGACGGCTAAGGATTTGCAACGGTTCTTTCCACAGGTTTCTGCGGATAAGGTTTCTGTGGCTTGGAATGGCGTGGCGGCGCATTTTTATCCAGCGACTGCTGATGAAATAGGCAGTTTTAAGCAAAAGTATGGTATTCAAAAGCCGTATTTCTTTGTGCCGGGGGATCGGGGTGTGCATAAGAATGCAGTGTTGTTCTTTCAGGCGTTTGCGCAGTTGCACAATAAACAAGAATTAGCAATTGTGTGTACTCGCGGGAAGTTGGAATCTTATTTGTCGGTGTATGTGTATGGTATTGAAACGCATGTGTTGGATTTGACCGATGAGGAGTTGCGGGCGGCGTATTCGGGCGCGATTGCCTTGGTGTTGCCGTCTTTGTATGAAGGTTTTGGGTTGCCGGTGGTGGAGGCTTTTGCTTGTGGTTGTCCGGTGGTGAGTTCAACTACGCCGGCGATTCAAGAGGTGGCAGGCGATGCGGCGATTTTGGTTGATCCGAAGAGTGTTGAGCAGTTGCGCGAGGCGTTGCAGCGGGTGCAGCAGGCTGAGGTGCGGGCGGCTTTGATGGCTCAGGGCTTTGCGCGTAAGTCGCTGTTTTCTTGGGATGTCATGGCGGATAGCGTGTGGGCAGCATTGGTGCAAACGGCGGCGCGTCGTCCTGGTGTTGATATGCGGTGTGCGCCGCGTCATGAGCAGGTGCGGCAGGCGTTTGGGCATGGGGATATAGCGGGGGCATATCAGCAGGCAGCGGAGAATTACCGTAATGCACCCGATGCGCAGGCGCGTAGTGATTTGGCAGCCTGTTTGATGGCGCAGGAACAATGGCAAGCGGCATTTGAGCATTTGAAACAGGCGATTATTGAACAGCCGATGGATCGCGTGGCGTTGTTGAATTTGGCGTATAACTATGTGGGTTTGCGCTTGTACGATGAGGCGTTGCAGGTGTTTGCGGCTTTGTATGCCTTGTCGCCTGATGATGAGGTGGTGTTGAATACGGCTTTGTGGTTGGCGGCGAAGGTGGGCTGTGTGGCGTATAAGAATGCTTTGATTGAGAAACTGGGTGCTTTGCAACAAGCGCGGCTTGAAAAACCAGCCGTCGCTACGCCTGAGCCAGTAGAACCACCTAAGCCCGCAAATGAAATGGATGTTGTTTTATTACGCTATCAATTAACCACGCCTAAAGTGGTGGAGTGGGCGAATAAAGGGCGGTTTGAGACCGCTATCAGCTTTTTGCAGCAGGCTGTGTTGCATCCGCCTGCTAATACTGATCCGCACAATGATTTGGGCTGTGTGTTGTTGTTAAATCCGCAAACGCAAGCAAAGGGCTTGGATTATTTGAAACAGTATGTTGAGCAGCAGCCTAAAAATGTGAATGCGGCAAAAAATTTGATTCGTGCTTATTTGTTGTTAGGCGATCTGCAAAATGCGGCACAAAAGGCGCGTAAATTGAGTGAGCGGTTTCCTAAAGAGGTGGAGGCGAATCTGTTGTTGGGGTTGGCTTATGCACGCCAGGGGAATGCGGCTAAGGCGCGGGCTGCTTGGCATAAGGCACTGAAACTTGAACCTAAAAATGCAGCTATCAAAGCTTTAATACAGAAATCAGCTTTGTAAGTGAGTTGTAAATCTAAAGAACGCGAGCTTGTTTATTCATTCGCGTTTTTTTGCCCCACTTCGGCTTTGCCGCCGATGATCTGGTGTTCGTATCTGTGCCGGTTGGCGCCGCCGACATGCTACAATAAAGCCTGAAATCTCAAGCACACCACAGGCTTTCTATGACGACCGACGCAGCGCCGCGCATCCGCGAAATCCCCTACAATTATACTTCCTTTTCTGACCGCGAAATTACTGTGCGCTTTTTGGGCGAGACTGCTTGGCAGATTCTCGAACAATTGCGCGGACAGCGGCGCACCGGGCGTTCGGCGCGAATGCTGTTTGAAGTGCTGGGCGATATGTGGGTGATTCAGCGTAACCCTTTCATTCAAGACGATATGTTGGAAGATGCCAAGCGCCGCGCTGCGCTATTGGGGGCTTTGTATCATCGTCTGGATCAGATTCGTGCGCGTGCCAATGGCAATCAATTGGCGTTGCAATTGGAAACGCAAGCGCGGCAGGCGGTGCAGGCATTTGCCGACGGTTTGCAGCGTCAAAAAGACTTGCGCAAACGCCTCACGGCTGCGCTTAAATCCTTGACTAAAAAAGATAATATTTGTTTTGATGGATTGGCGCGCGTCTCTCATGCGACCGATGCGACCGACTGGCGCGTGGAGCATCCGCTGGCGGTCTTGACACCAGACACAGAAGCAGAAATTCCGCATTTGATTAAAGCCTGCATGGACTTGGATTTGCCGGTGATTCCGCGTGGCGGCGGCACAGGTTACACTGGTAGCGCCGTGCCTTTGCACGACAGCGCGGTGGTGATTAACACGGAAAAGCTGGAAAAATTGGGCGCGATCAAGGTGCAAACCTTGCCTGGCACTGAGCAACAGGTGGCAACGGTGCGCGTTGAAGCCGGCGTGGTCACGGTGCGCGTTGCCGAACAAGCGGCGTTGGCAGGCTATGTATTTGCGGTTGATCCCACTTCGCAAGACGCCTCCACGATTGGCGGCAATATCGCCATGAATGCGGGCGGCAAAAAAGCGGTGTTGTGGGGCACGACGCTGGACAATCTGCTGTCTTGGCGCATGGTGGTGCCGGATGCCGAGCGCGGCGTGGCGTGGCTGGAAGTCGAGCGCCAAGCGCACAATCTGGGCAAAATTCACGACCAAGCCAGCGTAAGCTTCAAAGTGCGCCGCTTGGCATTGGACAATAGTCTGATTAATGAAGAAATTCTGACCATGCCAGGGTCTGGATTTCGCAAAATTGGCTTGGGCAAAGACGTGACCGACAAAGCCCTGCACGCACTGCCGGGCGTGCAAAAAGAAGGCTGCGACGGGTTGATTACCTCAGCAGTCTTTGTGCTGCACAAAAAGCCTAAACAGATGCGCACTCTGTGCATGGAATTTTTCGGCACAGTGCGCGACGCCGTGCCCGCCATCGTGGAAACCATAGGCTATTTTGAGCGCACGCCCGGCGTCATGCTGGCGGGGCTGGAGCATTTAGACGAGCGTTACATCAAAGCCGTGAGCTATTCCACTAAAGCCGCCCGCGCTGGTTTGCCCAAAATGGTGTTGTTGGCAGACATCGCCGGTGACGAAGCGCAAGCAGTAGATGCCGCCGCGCAAGCAGTGGTCGCTTTGACTCAAGCGCGTGACGGCGAGGGTTTTATTGCGGTATCGCGGGAAGCCCGCGAACGCTTTTGGGCGGAGCGCAAACGTACCGCCGCTATCGCTGCCCACACGAATGCTTTCAAAATCAATGAGGATGTGGTGATTCCGCTAGAGCGCCTGGGCGATTACAGCGACCGCATTGAGCGCATCAACATTGAACAATCTACGCGCAACAAGCTGGCGATGGTCGCAGCCCTGACTGCATTTGTGCCCACGCTTAGCGCGGGTATGTCTGGCGACGATGAAAAACAGGCTATCCTTCACGCCAAATGCCAACGCGCCTTGGCATTGCTACGCCGCATTCAAATCCAATGGGAAACGCTGTTAGCCCATCTGGACGCGCCCATTCACGAACACGCCAGCTTGTTTGCGGAAATTCCGCTGGAAGCGAAGCTGCCGCCCATGCCAGAGGGGCAATCGCCCTCATTGTTTGATTTATTGCAGCGCCGCATTCTGCGCATTTCTTATCGCCAAGCCGTTGAACAGCCGCTGAAAGAAATTTTTGCCGGACGCGAATTTGTCGAGGTGCGCAAAAAATTTGACGACATTCACCGCCGCATCCGCACCAGCCGCTTATTTGTCGCCTTGCACATGCACGCGGGCGACGGCAATGTACACACCAATATCCCTGTTAATTCAAACGATTACGCCATGCTGCACGAAGCCGAGCGCATCGTTGGGCGCATCATGCAGCTTGCCCGCGATCTAGGCGGAGTGATTTCCGGTGAGCACGGCATCGGCTTGACTAAATTTGCCTTTCTCGACGAGAGCAACAAAGCCGCTTTCCGCGATTACAAGCAAGCGGTTGACCCCAAAGGCTTTTTTAATCGCGGCAAATTGCTCGAAGGCAGCGGGCTGGCGCAAGCCTACACACCCTCGCTGCGCCTGGTTGAGCAAGAGGCGCTGATTCTTGAAGCCACTGATTTAGGCGAATTAAACGAAGCCATAAAAGACTGTCTACGTTGCGGCAAATGCAAACCTCATTGCACCACCCACGCGCCCCGCGCCAATTTGCTCTATTCGCCGCGCAATAAAATCCTCGCCACCGGCTTGATTATTGAAGCAGTGCTCTACGAAGAACAAACGCGGCGTGGTATTTCCATTCGCCATTTCGCCGAAATGAACCAGGTCGCGGAGCACTGCACCGTGTGCCATCGCTGCCTAAACCCGTGTCCGGTGAACATTGATTTTGGCGACGTGACAGTCAAAATGCGCGACATTCTGCGCCGTTTAGGGCGCAAACGCTTCAATCCAGGCGCCGCCTTATCTATGGCGTTTCTCAATGTCAGCCATCCGCGCTTGATTGGCGCTATGCGCTTGGTGCTCCTTCAGGGCGGCTATGCTGCACAACGCCTAGGACATCGCACGGCAAAATGGCTCGGTTTGGTTAAACCCGACACCCAACCAGCGAAAACCACCGAAAAACCCAGTATTCCAACGCAAGTCATTCATTTCTTAAATAAACCATTGCCTGGCAACCTCCCTCTACGCCCGTTGCGCGGCTTGCTTGACATTGAAGACGAAACCCAAGTCGCCATCTTGCGCGATCCGCAGCGCGTAGATGAACACAGCGAAGCGGTGTTTTACTTCCCTGGCTGCGGCTCAGAACGCCTATTTAGCCAAATCGGGCTGGCGACCTTAGCCATGCTTTATCGCAGCGGCGTACAAACCGTGCTGCCGCCTGGCTACTTGTGCTGTGGCTATCCGCAAGCGGCGTCTGGCAACCAAGAAAAAGGTCAGCAAATCTCCACGCGCAACCGCATATTGTTCCATCGCGTGGCTAATACACTGAATTACCTGGATATTAAAACCGTTATCCTGTCTTGCGGCACTTGTTTGGATCAGTTACTGAAATACGAATTTCAACAGATTTTCCCTGATAGCCGCCTGCTTGACATTCACGAATTTTTATTGGAACGGGGTGTAAGCTTGGCGTCAGACACAGCAAACGCAGCAGCGACCCGCCCGACAACCGCTTATCTTTACCACGATCCCTGTCATTCGCCGATGAAACAATACGATCCGCTCAAAGTCGTCAAAAGACTGATGAATCAAGCAGTGCCTCTGTCAGATCGCTGCTGCGGCGAAGCCGGCACTTTCGCCATCGCCCGTCCTGACATCGCCACCCAGGTGCGTTTGCGCAAACAAGCGGAAATCCAGGCGGGCGCGAATGCCTTGCGCAGCCAATCTGCGCCATCAAATCCACCCACCCCAGTGAAAATCCTCACCGCCTGCCCCGCCTGTCAGCAGGGATTAACCCGCTATTCAGATGAGACCCACACCGAAGCCAGCTACATAGTGGTCGAGTTAGCACAGCATCTATTAGGCGAACACTGGCAAAAAAACTTTATTGCCACCCTCAAAAAAGAAGGCATCGAAAAAGTCTTGCTGTAGACTAAAAAAAGCCATTGCATCAAGCGATTTTGTAAATCTCTGCTACACTTTGTATTAGGAAAAGCTGATATAAATGCGTGTTTTATAACAACAAAGCAACAGGAGATCAGATCATGATGTATTCAGTTTTCAATCAAGCCCTACTCAAACAAAGCTGGGCAAACCCTTACCAGTTCGCGCAACACCTGACGGCTATGACAGACCCGTTTGGCGTTGCTCGCGCCACTTTGCAGGTGCAGCAATCGTGGATGAGTCATCCGCAATGGCTGTCTTATCATTTATTAAAGCTCAACGCCGATGCTTGGGCAGTACAGTGGCGGGCTTGGGAACGCTACTGCGGGGTGCAGCGCGAAGAGGAAGGGCTTTCCAATGATGCGCGTTTTCAAGACCCGGCTTGGAAGGAAAATCCTTACCTGAAAGTCATCAAAGACTATTACCTGTTGTTGACGCGCTGGCTGGAGGACACCATTGCCGAAACGCCAGAAAGCGACGAAAAAACCCAAGAACGGGCGACCTTTTGGATGCGCCAAATGCTTGATGCCGCCGCGCCCTCGAATTTCTTCTGGCTCAATCCGGTTGCAGTGCGCAAATTCTTTGAAAGCAACGGACACAGCGTGGTGCATGGGTTGAAAAACCTCTTATCCGACACCCGCCTCAAAACCATCCGCATGACCGATACCGAAGCCTTTCAAGTCGGTGCAAATCTCGCCACCACGCCAGGTAAAGTGGTGTATCGCAGCCCGCTGTTTGAACTGCTGCAATATCAGCCACAAACCACACCAGTTCACGCCACGCCGATTTTCTTCGTGCCGCCTTGGATTAACAAGTATTACATCCTCGATCTAAACGAGCGCAAAAGCCTGGTAAATTTTCTAGTTAAACAAGGCTTTACCGTGTTTTTGATAAGCTGGAAAAATCCCGATGCCAGTATGCGCGAAGTGGGCTGGGAAGATTACATGTTCAAAGGCGTACTCGAAGCCGCACAAATCGCCAAAGAAATAGCGCAAGTTCCACAACTCCATGCCGTCGGCTACTGCATTGGCGGTACTTTGCTGGCAACCGTCATGGCATGGCTCAATGCCGAAAGCGCAGACACACAAGAACAGCCCTTTGCCAGTTGGACCAACCTCACCACTTTGGTGGAATTTTCCAACCCAGGCGAAGTCAACACCTTCATTGACGAAATCAGCTTACGTTTCATTGATGAACTCATGGCGCAAGAAGGTTACTTGGAAGGGCGAGCAATGGCAGATTCATTTCGCATGTTGCGGGCTAACACCTTGATTTGGCACTACTATGTACACAACTATCTGTACGGCGAAGAACTGCCCAAATTTGACGTGCTGTACTGGAACATGGACAGTACCCGCCTACCAGAAAAAATGCACAGTTTCTATTTGCGCGAATTTTATCTGCACAACAAACTAGCGCAGCCCGGTGCTTTAACCTTTGCCGGACGCCCCATTGATTTAGGGCGCATCCGCCAGCCCCTGTACGATGTTTCCACCCTCCAAGACCACATTGCGCCTTGGATGCAAACCTTCAAAAAAGCCGCACTGCTCAGCAGCCCGATACGCCATGTGCTGGCAAGCTCCGGGCACATCATGGGCATCATTTCGCCGCCCGTTGAGCCGCCCAAACGCCATTACTGGGTTGGTGACGCCACTAGCGCAACCGATGCGCAAGCTTGGCTTGACGCACAAACCCAAGCTCCAGGCTCTTGGTGGAACGACTGGGCACACTGGTTAGCCAATCAATGCGGCGAAAAACAAGCCCCACCAAGCTTAGGCAACGCGCAATATCCGCCACTCGGAGACGCGCCTGGCTTGTATGTGTTGGAACGCTAAACGTCCTCTTAAAACCAGCGTAAAAACTGAGTAAAAAAAACTTGATCTACTCAGCAAAATTTGATTAAATTACGCGCTTTAGTTGCTTAGCAAAAAGCAACGCGGCCAGGTAGCTCAGTCGGTAGAGCAGAGGACTGAAAATCCTCGTGTCGGCGGTTCGATTCCGTC
>DYPD01000013.1 GCA_020720115.1 Thiomargarita sp.
GTGGAACTTTTATTTGTCTAACTAATTGATTTTTAAGCGCAACAAGTCTATTATCGTCTAAAGGGGTTTCTTGTAAGGGCAAGGTGAAACTAAAAATTGCTCCGTGTGGAGGATGATTTCGTGCAATGATTTTACCCTGATGTGCATGAATAATTGCTCGACAAATTGTCAAACCTAATCCAACCCCACTGGTTGCAGATTCAGAAACACCTCGTGTAAATTTTTCAAAAATCACTTCTTCTTGATCTTTTGGTAAGCCTTCACCATTATCAATTACATCAATGACAACTTCTGTTTTCAAACAATGTGCATTGATTTCAATTTGAGCATTGGGAGGCGTATATTTAGCTGCATTTTCTAATAGATTAATAAACACCCGTTCTAATAAAAGTGCATCACAAGCAATTAATGGAAAATCATGCGGTAAATTCACTTTTATAATGCGTTGATTTAATAAGGATCGAACGGCACGAATTGCACTACCAATAATTTCTTCTAAGACTTGTAATTCACAATTAAGCTTCATCTTACCTTCTTCTATGCGTACCATGTCTAATAAGTTATTGACTAAATTGGTCATGTGTAATGCAGTTTGGCTAATTCCTCGCACCGTTTCTTGTTGTTGTTTATCTAATTTAGATTGATTTAATAATAAGGATTCTGCTAAACCGACTAATGCAGTTAAAGGTGTTCTTAAATCATGAGATAATGCCGATAATAATGAATTACGCAAACGCTCTGATTCAATATGAATCATCATTTCTTGTGCAACCTCAACAAAATGTACCCGCTCTAATGCAATAGCAACCACACTTGCACAAGTTTCTAATTGACGAAGTTGTTCTGGAATTAATAACCAATGTTGTTGATGCGGACAAATCGCTAAAATTCCTCGAATGCGTACCGGTGCTCGTAACGGAATATAACGATACGGATTGGCTGGTAAAGTATTAGTTGCAAAACCCGCTTGTTCATTTTGTTTAAATGCCCATTGCGCGATGCCAATATCTAAACCTTCTAATTCAGAAATAAGCGGTGGAGAAATCAAATTTTCTCGACTGTCTGGTAATAATAACGCGATTTTTCCTCTGAAGGCTTGTTTAATTACTTTTAAACTTATTTCAACCACTTGATCCGTTTTGAGTGCGCCCGATAAATCTCGAGCTAATTCAAATAAAGTATGCGCTCGCTTTTCTCTATGTGCTGCAATATTTGCTTGAAAACGTAGCCCAGAGGTTAATTGACTAATAATTAATCCTACCAACAACATTACCAGAAATGTGAGCATAAATTGCACATCACTTACGACAAATGAAAGACGCGGTGGAACGAGAAAGAAATCAAAAGCGGCGACATTAAGAAAAGTTGCTACAATCGCAGGTTTACGTCCTAGTTTGACTGCTACGAGAACCACCGTGAGCAAATGAAGCATCACTAGATTAACTAAATCTAACTTTAAAAACTCTAATAAACTAACCGTTATTAGCGTAGTAAGCAAGGTTGCAACAATTGCAATACTTACTTGATAAGCATTTGTTTTTGTTTTATTTTTATTGCGAGTGGGCGTTGATGAATTGGGTAATGGACGGCTTGGTGTAATCCCAACTTGTACTAAATCTAGCGAGGGAGAAAGTTGAGCAATTTGATGTAATAAAGACGATTTCCAAAACCAAAAATAAACATGACGAGTATGCCCAACCACAATGGTTGCTAAATTATGTTGATGTGCGTAATCAACAATGCTTTGTGCAATATTTTCAGTGCTGAGAATAGTTGTATTTGCACCGAGTTGTTCAGCGAGTTTTAAAACATTTAAAATGCGTTCACGTTGATCGGTTGGTAAATGTTGTAATGTGGGAGTTTCTACATACAAAGCATACCAATTTACATTCATTTGTCCGGCTAATTGTGCAGCGCGACGAATAATTTGCTCTGATATAATGCTATCTTCATGAACGCACGCGAGAATTGATCCTTCGGTTTTCCAAACAGAGGAAATTGATTGATTTTTCTTATAGGTTTGGATGTCTTTTTCTAAACGATCGGCGGTTCGACGTAAAGTAATTTCTCGCAAGGCAATTAAATTACCGCGCCGAAAGAAATTATTAGTCGCTCGTCGTGCTTGTTCTGGAAAATAAACCTTACCTGCTTGCAAACGATGAAATAATTCTTCAACGGGAATGTCCACTAAAACAACTTCTTCTGCTTGATTAAAGAAACTATCAGGGACAGTTTCTAACACGCGAATCCCCGTAATTCCACTAATTACATCATTTAAACTTTCTAAATGTTGTACGTTTAAAGTTGTCCAAACATCAATGCCATTATTTAAAAGTTCTTCAATATCTTGCCAACGTTTAGGATGACGACAGCTAGGAATATTAGAATGCGCGAGTTCATCAACCAATAACAAATCAGGCTTTTTAATAAGCGCGGAATCTAAATCAAATTCTTGAAGATTTTTGCCTTTATAATTAATAATTTTACGCGGCAAGACTTCTAAATCTTGTAATAAACGTTCGGTTTCTAAACGACCGTGCGTTTCTACTAAACCAACCATCACTGATCGTTCAACTTTAGGTATTTTTCGCGCCGCTTCAAGCATTGCAAAAGTTTTTCCTACGCCGGCAGATGATCCAAAGTAAATGCGTAGTTTTCCTCGACACGCTTGCGTTTCTGATTGTTGCAAGCGTGCCAATAATTCATCTGGATTTGGACGTTGATCATTCATGTGAAAGTGGCAGTGATTTATCTAAAGCTAAATTTAATTTAAGCACATTGACTCGCGTTTCTCCTAAAAAACCCCAAGTGGGTAATTCAGTCTGTGCATCAACTAAAGTTTTAATGGTTTCAACGGTGGTGTGTCGATGTTGAGCAACTCGTGTTATTTGATACTGTGCTGCTGCTAAACTAATATGTGGATCAAGTCCACTCGCAGAAGCGGTCACTAAATCATAAGGAACGGGAGATGAATTAGTAGGATGACTGTCTTTTATTTTTTGAATGCGTTCTTGCACTATTTTTACCCATTCTGGATTGCTCGGTGCGAGATTATAACCGCCTGACGCAGTTGCATTATAAGGCTTTTCAGCAGTTGCCGACGGACGACTCCAAAAATAATAAGGTTTTTCAAAAGCCTGTCCAATTAAAGATGAGCCAATGATTTTGCCATCACGTTGTAACAAACTTCCATTAACTTGTTGATTAAAAAAGGTTTGTCCAATCGCATTCATGCTTAAAGGATAAAGAATTCCTGTTAAAACAGATAAGATCAAAAACAATGAAATCGCAGGTCAAAAAAGCGTTTGCATAAATAATTCCTCGCTTAGAAAAAAGGGTAACATTTACTGGTAATGATTGGTAACGGAAGAAAGTTTTAGACCTTGCTCAAGTTCAGCAAGAAGTGCAGGATGATGATTTGCACTTGCTAATGCTTGCATAACTTGTTCTAGGGGCTTTTCTCCATCATATTCTTCCAATGTGATAGATTCCTGTTTAATTAAAACTTCTGCATTTTTGCTTAATAGAGTTTTAATCAAGGCAAGCAAATCTTGGTCAATTTCAGCTAATTTTAAGGTTAATTCAACTCGCATGGTATTTCTCCATTGAAACGCGATTAGAAAAAAGGTGTTAATAAAAGGTCAATTAATTTAATGCCGATAAAGGGTGCAATTAAACCACCTAACCCGTAAATTAAAACGTGACGTTGTAATAAATCCGCAGCATTCATCGAACGATAAGCAATGCCATGCAAAGCCAAAGGAACAAGTGCAATAATAATTAAAGCATTAAAAATCACGGCGGATAAAATAGCGGTTTCTGGCGTGTTTAAGTGCATGATATTAAAAATCGCTAACGGCGGATAGGTAGATGCAAATGCGGCTGGAATAATGGCGAAATATTTTGCAACGTCATTAGCAATGGAAAAAGTCGATAATGCACCGCGCGTCATCAACATTTGTTTACCGATTTCTACGATTTCAATTAATTTAGTGGGATTTGAATCTAAATCAACCATATTTCCTGCTTCTTTAGCGGCTTGCGTTCCGGTATTCATTACCACAGCAACGTCGGCTTGTGCTAAGGCGGGTGCGTCATTTGTTCCATCACCGGTCATTGCAACTAAACGCCCTTCTTGTTGATATTGGCGAATTAACTTTAATTTCATTTCTGGTGTGGCTTCGGCGAGAAAATCATCAACCCCTGCTTCCGCTGCAATTGCCGCTGCCGTCAAATGATTATCGCCCGTAATCATCACGGTTTTAATGCCCATTTGCCGTAATTCTGCGAAACGTTCTTTAATCCCACCTTTCACGATGTCTTTTAATTCGACCACGCCTAATAATTGCGCTTGATCGGCGACTAACAACGGCGTGCTTCCGCGTTTGGCAACGTCTTCTAAGGCTTGACGAACATCCGCCGGCAACGTAAGAACGGTCACGCCTAACTACTGTGCAGTGGCGTTTGCCGCGCCTTTACGAATAGTGCGTCCATCAATTCCTAAATCGACTCCACTCATGCGGGTTTGAGCCGTAAAAGGCACAAAAGTCGCGTGTAAGGTTGCCATTTCGCGTTGGCGTAAATTAAAGCGTTGTTTTGCCAGCACGACAATGCTGCGTCCTTCGGGCGTTTCGTCCGCAAATGAAGCTAATTGCGCCGCATCTGCAAGTTGTTGTTCTGTAACGCCTTTTGCGGGAATAAATTGGGTTGCTTGGCGATTACCTAAAGTGATCGTTCCTGTTTTATCAAGCGATAACACATCAACGTCCCCAGCGGCTTCGACGGCTCGCCCCGAATTCGCAATCACATTTGCCTGCATCATTCGGCTCATTCCCGCGACCCCAATCGCCGATAATAATCCACCAATCGTCGTGGGAATTAAACACACCAACAATGCAATTAATACCGTAATGCTCACTGGCGTGCCGCTTTGGTGGAGTTGGACGCTAAATATCGAAAAAGGTAATAACGTGACTGTACCCACAAAAACAATAAAGTCAATTAAATCAATAATATAGTTAAAACAATCTCATTAGGTGTTTTGTGACGTTTTGCCCCTTCGACCATTGCAATCATGCGGTCTAAAAAGGCTTCGCCCGCGTTCACCGATACTTTCATCACCAACCAATCGGATAAAACTCTCGTTCCACCCGTCACCGCTGAAAAATCACCGCCCGATTCACGAATGACCGGTGCAGATTCTCCAGTAATTGCTGATTCATCGACCGATGCAACCCCTTCAATGACTTCGCCATCGACAGGAATCAAATCACCGCATTTAACTAAAACAATATCACCTTTTTTCAATTGTGTTCCTTGAACAATTGTCCATTCTGTGTGCGATTTTGAATTAGTAAGTTGTTTTGCGGTGACGGTTTGTTTCAAACCTCGTAATGCAGCAGCTTGAACTTTACTGCGTCCTTCCGCTAAGGATTCAGCAAAATTTGCAAATAATAAGGTGAACCACAACCACCATAAAATATTAAAAACAAATGCTGTTGAGGTTTCTCCAACACCCATTAAACTTTGCAACCAAATAAAAGTTGTTAAACAACTTCCAATATAAACGACAAACATCACTGGATTACGCACTTGCACGCGCGGAGATAATTTTTTTACGCTACCTTGCAAGGCTTCTTGAAAGAGTGCCCAATCAAATTTTGATAATGTACGGCTCATAACAAATCTCCTTAATGCGTAAATGGCACAACAAACAATTGTAAATGTTCAGTAATCGGGCCTAATACTAAAACAGGTAAATAGGTTAATGCTCCGACTAAAATAATCGTTCCAATTAATAAGATAACAAATAAGTCGTTATGGGTTGGTAATGTACCATTTGTTATCGGTAGACGTTTCTTTGCGGCTAATGATCCCGCAATCGCTAACACGGCAACAATAATTGCAAATCGTCCAAACCACATTATAATTGCTAAAAATATATTATAAAACAAAGTATTAGAATTTAAACCTGCAAAAGCACTTCCATTATTATTGGCGGCAGATGAAAACGCATATAACACTTGTGAAAAGCCGTGTGCTTGTGGATTAGAAATACTTTCACGCCCTATTTCCAAGCTAATTGCTAACGCCGTTCCTCCTAATACTAATAAAGGCGTGACAAGAATAATTAGCGCGATCATTTTCATTTCAAAACGCTCGATTTTCTTACCCAAATATTCAGGCGTTCTTCCAACCATCAAACCCGCAATGAAAACCGCTAATAAAGCAAAAATGATCATTCCGTACAAACCCGAACCAACGCCGCCAAAAATGATTTCACCTAATTGCATTAACCATAACGTGACTAACCCACCCAAAGGCATTAAAGAATCGTGCATGGCATTCACTGCTCCACAAGAAGCGGCGGTTGTAATCGTGGCAAATAACGCCGACATATTGACACCAAAACGCATTTCTTTTCCTTCTAAATGACCTTCCATTGTTTGAAAGAGTGGATGCGTATATTGCTCTGAATAAAATGCAATACTTGCCATTACAACAAAAATAATCGTCATGGTTGCTAAAATTGCAATGCCCTGCCGCATATCTCCCACTAAACGTCCAAAAGCAAAACACAAACCCGCTGGAATCATAAAAATCGCCAGCATTTGTAATAAGTTGCTTAAAGGTGTAGGATTTTTAAAAGGATGCGCAGAATTAGCATTAAAGAAACCGCCGCCATTTGTACCGAGCATTTTAATCGCTTCTTGAGAAGCAACCGGTCCCATTGCTAAGGTTTGAGTTTCTTGCGAATCTAAAACAGTGATTGTTTGATAAGGCAGTAAGTTTTGAATAACCCATTCATTCATCAAAATGATTGAAAAAACAATTGATAAAGGCAATAACAAAAATAAAGTAATGCGAGTAATATCAACCCAAAAATTTCCTATATTAGTAGTGCAATGTCCAATTAATCCTCGTATAAGAACAAAAGCCACTGCAATACCGGTAGCTGCGGAGAGGAAATTTTGAACCGTTAGTGCTAACATTTGTACTAAATAACTCATGGTACTTTCTCCCGCATAACCTTGCCAATTGGTATTGGTAACAAAGCTAATCGCGGTGTTAAATGCTGAGTCTACACTTACACTAGGAAATGCTTGAGGATTAAGCGGTAAATCAGGTTGAAAGCGTTGCAAAAGATAGACAATTAATACACCTAGCCCATTAAAAATTAACAATGATTGTGCGTAGATTTTCCAAGTCATTTCTTGATCGCTGTGAGTTCCAATGAAATGATAAAATTTTTTCTCAACGTAAATCATTGGAGATAAAAATAAATGAAACTGCCCGGTTGCAATCGCCGCTAACCAATGTCCTGTGAACCATGCTAAAGGCAATAACAAAATCAAATAAAAAGTTAATAAAATTAAAGCAGAAGCCATCATTTCAAAATTCCTCCGCATACAATAATGCAATAATGAGGTAAATCATTAAACCAGTGGCGCACGCACCACTTAAAACATAGAGCGCAATCATTTTTTGCCTCCTAATTGTTCGCACGCATCAATAAAACTAAAAATAATCACAAATAAACCGCCAAATACAATTAAAAACATGACATCCATAAGAAACTCCTTTACATTGCTAAAAATAGCCTAGGTATAAGCCTAATGGATAACTTGTCAAAATATTGTAAAAAAACAAACTTATCGTATAAATAAAGTATAAAAATACGATTAATTCAATTGGTTATAAGTTGTAATCTTTAAATATTTTAAGATGAAGCGTTAAACCGCACGCTCGACCGCATGATTCTGCCCGCAGCCCAAAATGGCGGATGATGGCGCAAAAAGACGCGCCTTATCCGCCGACTTTACAAAAATACCCTGCTGGGAATGGGCAACCGGGTCTTTTTATTCACCTGGCTTGGCAACAGGGTTGCAAATACCCTGGAAATCCCGCTACGCACTCAAGGTCTCATAGCGGATAACTTTGCAGGGGGTTATTGAAGTCATCAATACGACACAGAATGCTGTGCAACAAGCGATTTCAAAACTTTTAGCCAATCCGAAGCGCCTTCCGCAACTGATTTAGCAAACAAAGTCTCGGATACTAGACTCGAATTACTGGGTTTTTATAAATAAAAGTTTATAAAAATCCTATGCTTAACTTTTATTAAAACACAGTTATCGAGTAATCCAACTATATTATTGAAAAGCATAATGCGCTACTGCCCGTAGAATTACGAAATTTGGGGTATGGGGCTAAGTATTTTGATGTGGACGGAGCTTGGGAGTGGATGGTAAGCATCCCCCCGATTACCCACAATTCAGCCGGGTAGGGTGCGTCTTTTTGCGCCAGTAACACACCCTATCACACTCATGCGACGCGGAAGCACTGGTACCGAGTTTTTCTCGTTTTTTCTAGTCCTCAAGCGGCGCTTGGGAACTAGAAATGGATACACATGAGAGGAATGTCTTATGAAAACGGCTGAATCTAATGCTGAGTCTAATTAAGGGATAAAAAATGGTCGTTTCCTTCAATATGTTCAGGAAACGACCATTTTTACATACATTGGGCGTGGGATTTAGGGTTGCTGTGTGGTGGGCGTAGCGCCAACGCCTTCGTTGTGCGCCTGCTGCAAAGCATCAGAGACTTCCGGCGGCATGTAGTTTTCGTCATGTTTTGCCAGCACCTCGGTCGCCCGAAACGCTCCGTCTTGCTCTAACTTGCCTATTGCTACAATGCCTTGTCCTTCGCGGAACAAATCAGGCAAAATACCTTCATATTCAATGCGTAATGTTTTAGCCAGGTCGGTGACATCAAAACTGACCTGCAAATTGCCTGGTTTGCGCTGAAGGCTACCTTTGAGCACCAACCCGCCCACACGAATGGTTTTATCCGCTGGCGCTTCCCCGGCTGCAATTTGCTTGGGGCTATAAAAGGCTTGTAAATTTTCTTGAAAAGCGCGTAAAGCCAAAGCCACACTGGCGCTCACACCCAACACCAGCAGCGCAACTAACATCAGACGTTGCTTACGTTTCGGGGTCATAGATTTCTCCTGCGTTCTTTGCGTGCTAAGGCGCGTTTGATTTCGCGTTCACGCAATTTGGGTTGAATAAAGTTGACTAACAAAATGAGTCCGGCTAATCCATAAGAAACCCAAACGAAAAAGCCGTAGCCGCCCATGTTGAGGAATTTTAGCCAGCTGCCAGCGGGCAACAGGGCACGCGCTTCCAGCGGGCAGTCAATTTTGTCTGGCAAGCAGTCATGGGGTTTACGCCCTAAGACTGCAATCTGAGCGCCTGTATCCCAAGTGCCAAGCAAGTTGTTTTCCGCCAGCACAAACAGGCTTTTGCCGTCGCGGGTAAGCTGAAAATAGCTTGAGTTTGGCTGTTGATTTGGGGTGTTTGGCAATTTTTCTAGTGAACCTTCAATCCACACCGGAATATGCGCTGGTGCTTTGCCGTTGAGCATTTGTTCTGGAGTAAAGGCTTGCTGTGCATAGTCTTGAATGCCTTGCAGCATTAAGACAGCGTACAAAAGCGCAAGGATAACTAAGATGCCGAAAGTGAATAGCTTAAATGCTGGGGTTTGCATGTTGGTTTACGCAGAAAGATTGATTTCAAAAAGTATGCGGATGAAGTTTGGTTTCTTTATGTGCATGATTCTGTTCTGATGAACCTATTTCTTGTTGCACCCATGCGCTGTTTTTCTCGCGTTCTAAGAGTTCAACCCGTGCGCGTTTAAGCACTGTAGCGGCATAGTAGAACTTGAAAGCAAATGCCATGAGCAGTAAAGGAATTAACATAGATAGAGCGATGGAAGGTTTGTCAAATTTGGTAATGGTTGCGCCTTGATGCAAGGTGTTCCACCATTCAACTGAATAATGAATAATGGGAATATTGACCACGCCAACCAGCGCTAATACAGCACTGGCACGCGCTGCATTGCGTTTATCTTCAATCGCGGCATTCAAAGCAATAACGCCCAAATACAGAAATAACAGAATCAATTCTGAAGTCAAACGCGCATCCCACACCCACCAAGTGCCCCACATTGGCTTACCCCATAAAGACCCAGTAGCCAGCGCCAGGAAGGTAAAGGAAGCGCCGATGGGGGCGGAAGCGGCTGCCATCACATCAGCTAATTTTAGCTTCCAAATCAATCCAATAGCACCGGTAATCGCCATCACCATGTAGATAAACATGGACATCCAAGCGGCTGGAACATGCACATAAATGATCCTGTAACTCTCGCCTTGTTGGTAATCAGGCGGTGCTTTCACTAAGCCAAAATACAAGGCAGACAGCAGCAGCAGCACAGCAATCCAGCCAAACCAGGGAATGAGTTTGGCGGATATTTCGTAGAAATATTTAGGCGAAGCCAGTTTATGCAAGAATTTCCAGAGCGTGTTCCACATGAGAGTATTCCAGGTGCATTATTCAGAGTTTAAGCGGTGCATCATAGCATTATCGAGGGGAAATGCCGCAAGGCAAAATTGATGCAGGTCAGGATAAGCGAGCGGGGGGGCTGGCTTTAACCGCTGTGATAAAACGCCATTGCTGGCGCATAATAATTTTAAAAATCAAATTGCTAAGCGGATTCGCTTGATATTAAACCCTGCTGCCCGCTCCAGTCCCGCGCAAATTGCCAAGCTGCACGACCGCTGCGCGAACCCCGTAGCAGCGCCCATTGCAAAGCCGCTTGGCGCGTTGCTGGATGTGTTTGAGTGCTGGGCATTCCAAAACTTGCTAACCAATGATCCACAATTTTCAAATAGCCTTCTTGATTGAACGGATAAAAAGACAACCATAACCCAAAGCGTTCAGATAAAGAGATTTTTTCTTCGACCGCTTCACTTTGATGTAATTCTCCGTCTACATGCCGTGCATCAAGATTATCACTCATAAATTCTGGCAATAAATGTCGCCGATTAGAACTGGCATAAATCAATACATTGTCTGGTGGTGCAGCAATAGAACCATCCAACACGCTCTTTAAAGCAGTATAACCAGGTTCATCTGCGGCAAAAGACAAATCATCGCTAAATACAATGAAACGCTGCGGCGCGTTGCGGCAAGACTCAACAATATCTGGCAAATCCATTAAATCCTGCTTATCTACTTCCAGCAAACGCAAGCCCTGGTCTGCGTAACCATTCAACAATGCTTTGATTAAAGAAGATTTTCCGGTGCCTTTAGCACCCCACAGCAAAGCATTATTGGCGGGCAAACCGCGCACAAATTGGCGCGTATTGGTTTCCAGCTTGTGTTTTTGCACTTCAATGCCGTGCAAATCTGCCAAACGAATCTGCTGCGGTTGAACTATTGGTTGAAAATAGCCCGCATGACCCATGCGCCGCCAGCGAAACGCCAGCGATTGCTGCCAATCTGCTGTTGCAATGGGTGGCAACAAGCGTTCTTCTAAGCGTTGCAATAAGCCATCTGCACGTTCTAGCAACGCTGTCCAAGCATTCAAATCCACTGTTTCAGCCACCGCCCACCGCCTTGACAATTTCTACTTTATCATCAGTGGATAAACTAAAGGTTTGCCATTCGCTGCGTGGCACTATTTCTTCATTGACTTCCACTGCCAAACGCTGCGTTTGCACATTTAATTCTTCTAACAAAGTTGTCAGCGTAGCATTGGATTGAATAGTGTGCGGTTCACCGTTGACTAAAATCTGCATAGGAATGAAATTGTCCTTATGAAAACTCAGTTGTATAAAAAAACTGGCAGCCTTGTTATCGGCTGTCAGCTTTGTATCACTTTACCACACAGCTATGCCGCTGGCGTTATTGGAATGACTTTATCAGCGATTGTTTTGTACTCAGCAAGTTCATGGAAATTCAAATAACGATAGAGGTTATCTGCCATGGGTGCTATTTTCTCGGCATACTGCATGTATTCGCTAAACGTGGGGATTTTACCCAATACAGCACTGACCGCTGCGAGTTCTGCAGAAGCCAGATAGACATTTGCCCCTTTACCCAAACGATTGGGGAAATTGCGCGTAGAAGTGGATACCACTGTGGTATTGTCACCCACTCGCGCTTGATTACCCATGCACAAAGAACAACCAGGCATTTCCATTCTCGCGCCTGCCACGCCAAAAGTAGCATAAGCGCCTTCTTCGGTTAATTGATGCGCATCCATGCGTGTCGGTGGCGCAACCCACAGGCGAGTTGGCACAACCCCTTGACCTTCCAGCAATTTTGCGGCGGCACGATAATGTCCAATATTGGTCATGCAAGAGCCTATGAAGACTTCATTAATGCTATTCCCCGCCACTGCGGATAAGGGTTTAACATCATCAGGATCATTCGGACAAGCTAACAGCGGTTCTTTGATTTCATTCAAATCAATGTCAATCACCGCAGCGTATTCTGCATCTGCATCTGCTGATAACAACTGCGGATTATCTAGCCAATCTTGCATGGCTTGAATGCGGCGCTCTAAGGTTCTGGCATCGCCATAGCCATTGGCTATCATCCATTTTAATAAGACGACATTTGAATTAAGAAATTCAATAATAGGTTCTTTATGCAAATGCACAGTACAACCGGCGGCTGAACGCTCGGCAGAAGCATCAGATAATTCAAAAGCCTGTTCCACTTTCAAATCGGGCAAGCCTTCAATTTCCAGAATCCGCCCGGAGAAAATGTTTTTCTTACCGGCTTTTTCTACGGTCAATAAGCCTTTTTGAATAGCCGCATAAGGAATGGCATTAACCAGATCGCGTAACGTAATGCCAGGTTGCATTGTGCCAGTGAAACGCACCAGCACGGACTCCGGCATGTCCAGCGGCATGACGCCCAAAGCGGCGGCAAAAGCCACCAAGCCTGAACCCGCCGGAAAGCTGATGCCAATTGGGAAACGGGTGTGAGAATCGCCGCCTGTGCCCACTGTGTCTGGCAGCACCATGCGGTTGAGCCAAGAATGAATGACACCATCGCCAGGGCGCAACGACACGCCGCCGCGTGTGCGGATGAAATCTGGCAAGCTGTGTTGCAACTTGATGTCTACTGGTTTGGGATAGGCGGCGGTGTGGCAGAAGCTCTGCATCACCAGGTCAGCGGAAAAACCTAGGCAGGCGAGTTCTTTGAGTTCGTCGCGGGTCATGCCGCCGGTGGTGTCCTGGCTGCCGACGCTGGTCATTTGCGGTTCGCAATAGGTGCCGGGGCGAATGCCCGCGCCGCCGCAAGCGCGTCCGACCATTTTTTGCGCCAGGGTAAAGCCTTTACCCGTGTCTGCGGGTTGTTCGGGTTTCAAGAATAAATCGCTGTCGCCTAAGCCCAAGGTTTGTCGGGCTTTTTGCGTTAAGCCGCGTCCTATGATTAAAGGAATGCGTCCGCCGGCTCGCACCTCATCAGGCAGGGTGCTGGGTTTGAGCGCAAATTCGGCAATGGTATCGCCAGCGGCGTTGAGAATTTTGCCTTCGTAGGGGCGGATGCGAATTTCGTCGCCCATGTGCATGTGGCTCACGTCGCATTCAATCGGCAGAGCGCCTGCGTCTTCGGCGGTGTTGAAGAAAATCGGTGCGATTTTACCGCCCAGAATCACCCCGCCTTGGCGCTTGTTGGGTACACAAGGAATCTCGTTGCCCATATGCCAAAGCACTGAATTGATTGCAGATTTGCGCGAAGAACCCGTACCCACCACATCGCCGACATAGGCTAACGGTAATCCCTTTTGCTTGAGTTCTTCGATTTTTTCCAACGCGCCTTCCATGCGGCTTATCAGCATGGCTTTAGCGTGTAGCGGGATGTCGGGGCGACTCCAAGCTTCGGAAGCGGGCGACAGGTCGTCAGTGTTGGTTTCGCCGGGCACTTTGAAGACTATCACCTTGATTTCTTCCGGCATTTTCGGTTTGCGTGTGAACCACTCGGCATTAGCCCAAGACTGCATGACTTGTTGCGCCTTGGCGTTGGTTTTGGCTTTTTCTGCCACATCGTGATAGGCGTCGAACATCAGCAGCGTATAACTGAGTTTTTCTGTTGCAATATCAGCCACTTCCGCATTATCCAGCAAAGCGATCAGCGGCTGAATATTGTAACCACCGAGCATTGTGCCGAGTAATTCAGTGGCTTTGGCTTTGCTCACCAAAGGCGACTGGGTTTCGCCTTTGGCGACTGAAGTTAAAAAACCCGCTTTCACATAGGCAGCTTCGTCAACGCCAGGCGGAATGCGCTCAATGAGCAATTCCAATAAGGTGTCTGCTTCCCCTGTTGGCGGGTTTTTCAGCAATTCGACCAGTGCAGCGGTTTGTTCGGCATTTAAGGGTAACGGCGGCAAGCCTTGTTGGGCGCGTTCAGAAAGGTGTTTTCGGTATTCTTCTAGCATAGACAAATGCTCCTGGCTTGAAGTTAAACATAAAAATAATCAGCATCTTATTGTAAATTTAATGCTTAATTGAAAGGTAATTGCTTTTGTTAATAAGCACCTTGCTATTTCTATTTAGCTGCTGATGCAGCGCAAAAAAGCCTGCTCTAAGGTGGTCGCTGCAAAGCTTTGCAAAAAGGATTCAAGCGTTCCCAAAAAAAGTTTCTGTCCTTCGTGCAGCACTAAAATACGTTGGCAAAGTTGTTCTACATCTTCTAAATGATGGGCGCTAAATAAGAAGGTTTTGCCGTTTGCTTGCGCTTGCTGGATTTGTTGACGCACCAAGACACGGGCTTTGGGGTCTAAGCCGCTCATGGGTTCATCCAAAATCAGCAATGGTTTATTGCTGAGAAAACACGCCAGCAACCCAAGCTTTTGCCGCATCCCTTTAGAATAGGTGCGCACTGGTCGCTTAAGCTGTTGAAAATCAAAGTCTAGCGCCTGGCACATGCGGAGCGTTTCGGCATTGGAAAAAGCAGCGGCGGGGGCTTGATACAGACGCAGCATGTAAGTCAGAAAATCCCAGCCGTGCCAATAATCGGCGGGGATGAATTGTTCCGGCAGAAAGGCAAGTGGCTGACGTGTTTGTGGCTGGGTATGGGGGTGTCCGAAGAGTTTGATGTGCCCAGCTTGCAAACCAGTAAAATCCAGCAGTGCTTTCAATAAGCTGGTTTTGCCAGCGCCATTTAAGCCGACTAGCCCTAAGCATTCGCCTTGGTAAAGACTGCAGCTGAGTTGTTTGAGTGCTTCATGCCGCCCATAGGCAACACTGACGGCATGGCACTCTAGGATTTCCATAAAACCGAATTATTTTTCAGATTTTTCTGATACTTGCGCTGTATCGGCAGGTTTCGCTTCAGCGGCGGCAACGGGGACTGCGTCTGTAGTCGCTTGTACGGCGGGCGCTACGAGTAATTTCTGCGCGGCTCGTTCTTGATCGATCAACTTATTGACGATGCCGAACATATTTTCATAGCCATCGGTCATTTCGCTGGTCATCCGATATTTACCCTGCACAATAAGGGTGGGCACTGCACTGATGCCATATTTGCTGGTTAAGCGTTGCGCGTTGCGGACTTTGAGGTCTACCGCAAAGGAACTGATGGTGTTTTTGAAATCTTCCTGGCTAACGCCAGCAAGCGACTGAAAAATAGGATAAAAATCATCTGCTGATTGTAGAGTTTTTTTGTCTTTGTGAAGGGCTTCAAAAATGGGTTTGTGTACTTTGTCAAACACGCCTAAGGCTTCTGCGGTGTAAAAAATCTGTGCTAACTCTAAGCCGCGCTCCGTCCCAAACACGGCGGGGATACGCACAAAATCTACATCTGCTGGCTTAGTTTTGAGCCAGGTTTGAATGTGATCATCAAAATAGTAGCAATGTGGGCAGGTATACCAAAACAATTCAACGACTTCTAACTTGCCAGCGTCATTATTTAATGGCTGCGGCGGGGTGACTAATTCGTAAGGCGGGTCTTTAGGAGCAGCTTGCGCGAAGCCGCTAATGAACAACAAAACAGTCAACAGCAAAAAAGGTACATTTAGATTGCGGTTTTTCATAACATCCTCGTGCATAAGGTTTTGAATAAAGTGGTTTTTACGCAGAACGACGGCTTTAGCGAGTGCTGCATCATGCAAAAAAGCCGTCCGAATAGACTCAAACTTGTGAAATTATACCGTGCTCGGTCATAAACTGCGCTTCAGGGATGTGTCTAAATACATTACGATTAAGCAACTTTGAGCGCACCAAATCCCCGCTTAATGTTTCGCCGCTTAGGTTTTTTTCAAGTGTCCCATCCCAAACCCTCTTTAATGGGACGCATACGTTCGGACAGTTTTATCCAGGGAATTTCTTGCAAAACCATCGCAAAGCTGTGTAGCGTACCTTGTTTAAGGGCTTGGCGTTTTTCGGCGGCGTGCTTAATACCATGATAGGGTAGCATGGCTTCTAAGGCGGCGTTTTGGAATTTTTTCAGGGGTTTTAGCACGTCATGACGGCGACTGTAAAAGGCATCTTCACCTGGCGCACAAGGGGTATTGAAGACGTTGAAATGGCGGCACGCCAAGGGGCGCATGGGGTGAATGCTACAGGCTTCATCCAGCAGAAAAGGGCAGGGCTGTCTGGCTTGATGCTGTTGCAACACAGCTTGTAGGCGCTCTTGCAAGGAGGGAGACATTTGCTTCAAGACGTACCAATAAATACCTACTAATTCAAGCGGATAAACAGGAATGGTGGTGTGCGAACGGCAGCAATGTGCGCACCCTTTAGCGCAAGCCAGTTGTTGTCCCTGTTGAGTGGCACGGCGAATCCCCTCATAAATACCCTGATCCGCACTATAGTAGCTATCAATCAATAACGATAGCCAAGGCAGTTCTTCTACGTTGGCTTGATAGGGCAAGGGGCGCGGCGGCGGATAATTAGGTTGATTCATGTGCAAACTCGCGTAGCCACATTTGGGTTGCACCTGCAACTGCGACGGGCATGACCAATAGATTTAAACCGGGAATCAGGGTTGCGCCCAAAGCAGTTGCGCCAAAACTTAAACTTAATACCCGTTTCTTCCATAATGAATCGCGTTGTTGCTTAAACACTAGAGCATGATTGCCCATTGGATAATCTGCATATTGCAAGGTCAACAACCAGGCACTAAACACAAACATCAGAACAGGTGCAACCAGTTGTAATAGAGGAATAAAAAACAAAATAAATAAAATAAGCAGGCGAGAAATCGCGTAAAATTGTTTTTGCAGTTCCTCTTTGATAAACCCCCACACAGCATTCCAAATGCTGTCGCTAGAAATATTCTCTGGCGCTCTGCCAGTTAAATGTTTTTCTACTGCCGCTGCTAAAGCACTATTAAAGGGTGAGGCAATCAAGTTAGCCAATAGGGTAAAGGAAAAGAATACCAGCATAGCCAGGCTGAGAATAAATATAGGCACTAGCAAAGTGCTTAACCAAGTAAGCCAACTAGGGAGCAGTTGTTCAAAGTAACTTATCATCTGTTGCATTCGCGTGTAAGCATAATAGAGTACAGCGCCGAATAACAGGCTATTAATGCTCAAGGGCAGCAATACCCAAATGCGCACGCCGCGCTGAGTAATAAGCGCAAAACCGCTCAGAAAGTAAGTAAAGCCCTTAAAAGGATTAGAAGAAGGCGAAGGTTTTGGGTTATTCATCTTGGTTCTCCGCGTTACCCTAATTGTTACGCATAAAAAAACCGATTCTCTCCACGGAAAGAATCGGCTGCGTTGTTAGTGCTGTTCTGTATTAATCTGCTGCTGCAACAGTGACTTTCACCGTAGAGAAAATATCAGAATGTAATTGCACTGCAATTTCGTATTCGCCGATCATGCGTAATGGACCATTGGGCAAATTGACTTCTTGCCGTGCCACTTGCACTCCCGCAGCGGTCAGTGCTTCAGCAATATCAGAGGTGCTGACTGAACCAAATAACTTGCCTTCTGCGCCTGCACGTTTAGCAATGATTACGCTCATATCGCGTAAACGCACCGCACGACTTTCCGCACGCGCCAGCTCATCTGCTTGTTTTTGCTCAAGTTCCACTCGACGCGCTTCAAATGCGGCACGGTTGGCTTCGCTGGCAGGCACAGCTTTACCCTGCGGTAGCAAATAATTGCGTCCATAGCCAGCGCGTACTTTTACGATCTCGCCAAGGCTGCCCAAGTTTTTAATTTTTTCTAACAGAATCAATTCCATTGTGCGTTCTCCAAGGCTTAACTTTCGTGTGCATCAGTGTAAGGCAACAAAGCCAAAAAGCGGGCGCGCTTTACTGCACGCGCTAATTGACGCTGATAACGAGAGCGTGTACCAGTGATGCGGCTAGGTACGATTTTGCCTGTTTCAGTAATGTAAGCACGCAAGGTTGCCAAATCCTTATAGTCAATTTCTTCAACCTGTTCAGCGGTGAAGCGGCAATATTTTTTACGACGGAAAAATCTGGACATTCTTTAATCTCCCAACCAATCAATTCTGCGCTTTAGGTTTGTTCGCGGTCTTCTTGGATGTCTTCAACTTCATCCAGGTCGCTACCCGCATCATCTTCATCATCAATCACCACCCGTTCATCTTTGTTTTTCATCATGGGCGAAGGTTCAACGATGGGCTTTTTGCGTTTCACGATCAGATTGCGAATAACCGCGTCATTAAAGCGAAAAGCGTTGCTTAATTCTTCCAAGGTAGTGGCATCGCATTCAATATTCAGCAGAATGTAGTGGGCTTTGTGGATTTTGTTAATGGGGTAAGACATTTGACGCCGCCCCCAATCTTCCAAGCGGTGTACTTTACCGTTATTGTCTGTGATCATAGACTGATAACGCTCTAGCATAGCGGGCACTTGCTCGCTCTGATCAGGGTGGACCAGAAACACTATTTCATAATGGTTCATCTATAGCTCCTTACGGATTAAGGCAGCCGCGTATTAGGTTTCAATACACAGCAAGGAGTAGCGGGAAAAAACGGCGGATTATACCGGAGATAAATCAATTACACCAGATTTTTTTGAAAATTTTTCTGCGCTGCTTGAGTGCGGTGTTAGGGGGTTACGGCGGGTTTGACTTCGGCAAAGCGCACTATCGCATGTTCTAGTGCGGTGACTAGGTTTTGTTGATAGAGTTTGGAGGCGAGTAGTTCTTCTTCTTGGCGGTTGACAATCACGCCGCATTCGATAAGCAATGCCGGCATTTTTGTATCTTTTAACATGATGAGATCATCAAAGCGGTGAATGCCTTTGTTTTCATCAATTAAAGGACGGTTTTCTCCGGCAATAGGCTCCGCATGATGTAAGGTTGGGATAAAATCTAAACTACGCAGTTCTTCACCGAGTAAGTGGGCGAATTCTAAGCTGCGATTGTATTCTGGATTTTTTTCTGAAATGAATAAAGAATAACCTTGATAGCGATCACTGAAACGGTAAGTTTGTCCTTCATATTCCCAAGTGGATAAATAATGCGGTTGTACTGAATCATGATGAATAGAAATGAGCAAGGCTGCACGTTTAGCATTTGCCAGGCTGGCACGGGCATGAAGTGGCATTTCTGCATTGCGTTCTGAAATAATGAAAGCATTGCTAAAACCTAAATGCAACAGACGTTGCTGCAATAGGTAGGCAATAGTTTGATTGTAATTGTATTCAGTTATGCCACGCGCACTGATTGCACCTGGATGTGCGGGTGAATGCCCAATATCAATGGCGATTTCTAGTTTTTTATTGATACAGGTTGGCATAGCTACGGATAAACCAGGGAGTAGGCATAAGCAAAGCAGCCAAAGCCCATTGTGATAATGATGCGTTTTCATAGCTTTCAATTCACTCAGCACGGGTCAATTTAAGTATTTGTTCACAACTTCAAAACAAATGCAGGTTCGTTTTTTTGCGTGAACAAATTACAGGTTATGTGCCAAGTTTGAACGAAGGCTAAAATGAGTTGGGGTGGTTCTTTTTACCCTGATTTATCATAGCGGTGCGCTTGCGGCGGGCATTAAGCGTTTTATACTGCGCCCCGCCTGAAACCGTTCTCAGAAATACTGATTAAATTATTAAAAATCAATAAATTGAATCAAATTTGATAGAACAAAAAAGGCGGTTTCTGGCGGGTATGAGTATAGATAATCGCGCCTCATTGCCCGCGCAGGGTTTTAACGCAGCAAAATCGTCAAAATATTGTCATCGCGTAACAGCTTAATGACGATAGTGCGATGCTGATAGCTAAAAATTTCTTGCAAATCTGCGAGGCTTTCAATGCGTACCTGGTTGATAGCCAGGAAAACATCACCAGAGCGCAAGCCAGCTTCCCAAGCGTTGCTGTGCGGTTTGACCTGTTTCACCTGCACCCGCGCCAGTTTGCCTCTGTTGCTGTCGAGTTCGACTTCTTGTAAACGTGCGCCTTGAAAATAAGGGCTTACAGTATCGCCCGTCACCGTTGGTTCTTCTTCAATACGGGTAGTGAGTTTTTTCTCTTGCCCTTTGCGCAGAATGCGCAGTTCAATTTGTTCGCCCACGCGCAACAAACCAATGCGATTGTGTATGTCGGCAGAGCTGTTGATTGTGCGGCGATCCATTTGGATAATGATGTCGCCGACTTGTAGCCCGGCTTTGTCAGCGGCGGAATCTGGTTTTACATGCGTCACTACTGCGCCCTTTTGTTTGTCCAAATTAAAAGCGGCGGCGAGTTCAGGACTAATGTCTTGTGTTTCTGCACCTAACAGACCGCGCCGCACTTCGCCGTACTGCATCAAGTGTTGTGCGACTTTCATTGCCAAGTTAATAGGAATGGCGAAACCAATGCCCACATTGCCGCCGCCTGGGGCGAGAATCGCGGTATTGATGCCGATTAGAGCACCGCGCAAATCCACCAGTGGACCGCCGGAATTGCCTGGATTAATAGAAGCATCGGTTTGGATAAAATCTTCATAGCCTTCAATGCCTAAGCCGCTACGTCCCAAGGCGCTGACGATGCCGGAAGTCACCGTCTGGCTTAAACCAAAAGGATTACCGATGGCTAACACAAAATCACCGACACGCAATTGATCCGAATCGCCGACGGGCACGGCTTGTAAGTTTGTCTGGTCAATTTGCAATAAGGCGATATCGGTTTCAGCATCTGCGCCCAAAAGTTTGGCATTTAGGCTGCGCCCATCTTGCAGGGTTACGCTAATTTCGTCTGCTTTATCAATTACATGATGATTGGTCAGCACATAGCCTTGGGCGGCGTCAATGATCACGCCAGAGCCTAAACTCTGGTTTTTGCGTACTCTGGGCTGATCGGGTAAATCAAAGAAATGGCGAAAAAAGGGATCGTTAAATAAGGGGCTTTCTTGTTCGCGGATCAGGGTCGTGCTGGAAATATTGACCACCGCTGGCGTAACCTTTTCCAACATGGGCGCAAGGCTGGGTAGGCTTTGTGTATTGCCGTCTTGGGTAAAGCCCATGACCGGCAAAGCCACTGGATAGGTACGAGCAGTCGGCAGCACCGAGTCAGTTGGGTGGCTGGAAGCGGCGAAAATGCTGCTGTTTAAGCATAGGCACGCGGATACTAAAACGAGAGAAACAGTCTTGCGCATGGCGATAAGCCTCTGGGGAAAAGTTGGAAAAACACGGAATGGAGCAGAAATGCGGCTACATTGCAGGCTTTAAAGACCGCTTGGGCGTTGCTTTCTCCCTTCCAGATAGACAAAATGCTCGACAGAAAACCGCCTTAATGCCGTATTCACAATCCAGTCAGAGGAAATACAGATGACCCATGATACCGCCATGCAAGATGCGCAAGCCGCTGAAAATACAGCAGAACTAGACTTTAAGCTGGGCGCTGAAAAAATCAGCCTGTCAACCCAAGCGCCCCTGCTGCAATTAGTAGACGTGTTGCTCAAAGCCCACCACAGTCTGTATCAATACATCCGGCTTGGGCAAAATTTGACCACTAACACGCGCACAATGGCACTGTTGGCACTGCTCTGCTTGCTGGTCTATGGGGTGATTATGGGCGCTTTCAGTGGCGGCATTCAGTGGTGGGTAGCGCCCTTAAAATTGGCGCTGGGTACGGCGCTGGCGGCGTTGCTCTGCTATCCCAGCCTCTACATTTTAGCCGCACTCAGCGGCGCGGACTTGCGCCCCTCACAAGCGGCAATGTTGCTGGTCAGCAGCTTGGCGCTGACCGCTTTATTGCTGATTGGCTTTGCGCCGGTCGCCTTTGTTTTCACCTTTTCCATTCAAGCCTTGTCTTTCATGGGGTTGGTGCATCTATTAGTGTGGTTTACCAGCCTGTATTTCGGTTTGCGCTTTGCAGCTCGCGGCGTGGCGGAACTTGGCGGCAAAGACCCTACATTATTGAAAGTCTGGGCATTGATTTTTTTACTCACGCTCATGCAGATGTCCACCACCTTGCGCCCCGTGCTAGGTGCGGGCGAACGCTTGTTTACGCCAGAAAAGCAATTTTTCCTTGAGCATTGGCTGACTACTTTTGCGCAAGAACAACGGCGTTAAATTAATCAGGGTGTTCATTGAATGAAATAAGTTGACAAAGCAACACAATTAACTCTCTAAGGAACTCTATATGCAAACAGCCCATGCTGAAATAACCTACATTACACCTGAAGACTATTTAGAAGGTGAAAAACTAGCCGATTATCGTCATGAATACATTGATGGCGAAATCTACGCTATGGCAAGTGCGAGTGACGCCCACGCACGCATTTCTGGCAACGCATTTATCTTACTCAAAACTCACTTACGCGGCTCAAAATGCAGTACCTATTTAGGTGAAATGAAAGCTCAAGCAGACCGCACTAAATACCTGTATCCCGATGTGATGGTCACTTGTAATGAAAATGACCGCAAGAGCAATTACAGTAAAAGTCATCCACTATTGATTATTGAAGTGCTATCTAAAAGCACCGAAGGCTATGATCGCGGTAAAAAATTTGAATACTATCGCCAAATGGATAGCCTGCAAGAATATGTATTGATTGACCAAACCGAATACCATGTGGACCTGTTTCGTAAGAACGCTCAACTCCGCTGGGAGTTATTCAGCGTCATTGAAGCAGACAGTGAATTGTGTTTCAGCAGTATGGAATGTTGTTTTACCCTAGCTGCATTATACGAAGATGTAGATTTTGAACTGGCACAGGTTGAACGTGCCTCTGAATATTAAACAAAAATCCAACAGCATTTGCGTATGACTAATCAAGAAAATAAATGAACATAAGGGGATTAACCAGTGAATTTTGAAGATGAACTGAGTTCCCATTGGTTGAGTCACGCACTGCTGTGGAGCTTGGTGGCTTTTGTCTTGGCGTTTTTGATTTGGGCGTATTATGCGGATATTGATGAGGTGACTCGCGGCGCGGGGAAAGTGATTCCCTCGCGCCAGGTGCAGGTGGTGCAAAATCTGGAAGGCGGCATTATCGCTGAATTGTTGGTAAAAGAGGGCGAGCAAGTGGAGCGTGAGCAGGTGTTGTTGCGTATTGATGATACCCGCTTTGCTTCCTCAGTTGAGGAGAATCAGCTACAGATTTATGCGCTACAAGCCAAAATTGCGCGCTTGCAAGCAGAAGCGAATGATACTGATTTTGCGCTGCCTGCAAAACTAGACCCAGCCGCACGGAGTTTCTGGCTGTCTGAGCAGCCACTGCACTTGTCGCGGCGGCAGGAGTTAGAGAGCACGCTGGCGGTGCTAAAGCAGCAGCAGGCGCAGAAAAAACAGGAAATTCAAGAGCGTCGCTCGCAGCAGGGGCATTTGCAGCAGAGCTATGAATTGGCGGAACAGGAGTTGAAAATTACCCGTCCGTTGGTGAAACAGGGCGTGATGTCAGAAGTAGAATTGTTGCGTCTTGAGCGCCAAGTAAATGATTTGAAAAGCGATATGGAGAGTAATCGGCTGGCAATGCCGCGTGCGGAGGCGGCATTGGCTGAAGTGCTCAACAAAATGGAGGAAGTCCGCGTAGCGTTTCGCACGGCGTCGGCAACTGAATTGAATGCCAGCCAAGCGCAGTTGTCGAAAATACAGGCAGGCGCGGGGGCGTTGGAGGATCGGGTAAGCCGCACGGCGGTGCGTTCGCCAGTGAAGGGCACTATTAAAAAGCTGAAAATCAACACCATTGGTGGCGTGGTGCAGCCCGGCATGGATTTGTTGGAAATTGTGCCGCTGGAGGATACTTTGTTGGTGGAAGCGCAGATTCGTCCGGCGGACATTGCTTTTTTGCATCCAGGGCAAAAGGCGACGGTGAAGTTTACTGCCTATGATTTTTCGATTTTTGGTGGTTTGCCCGCGCGTTTGGAGCTTATCAGTGCCGATACTATTTTGGATGCGCGTGGTGAGGCGTTTTTTCTGATTCGGGTGCGCACGGATCGCAGCTATCTGGGCAAAAATCCTGACAGTTTGCCGATTATTCCGGGGATGACGGTAACTGTGGATATTCTCACCGGACGCAAGCGTATTGTGGATTACTTGCTTAAACCCCTTAATCGGATGCAAGAGCGGGCGTTGCGCGAACGCTAAAAGGCGCGGCTGCTTGGTGAGCTTTTCTTTGGTTTTTTGTGATTAAAATCAGGCATCAACCAAATACGCTGATGCCCTGGCTGCGCAGGTGTTTTATAATGCACGGTTTTTCGCTTTATTTTTGAATTTATCAACTGCTGGAAGGTATCCGATGTTTCCCAAAACCATGACTATTGCTGATTATGATCCCGAACTGGCGTCTGCGATGCAGGCAGAACTGTCGCGCCAGGAATCCCATGTTGAACTGATTGCTTCGGAAAACTACGCCAGCCCGCGAGTGCTGGAAGCGCAAGGCTCGGTGTTGACGAATAAATACGCCGAAGGCTATCCCAGCAAGCGTTATTACGGCGGTTGTGAGCATGTGGATGTTGCCGAACAATTGGCGATTGACCGTGTAAAGCAGTTGTTTGGCGCTGATTACGCGAATGTGCAGCCGCATTCTGGCTCACAAGCCAATGCCGCGGCTTATTTGGCGCTACTGCAACCTGGCGATACTATTTTAGGCATGAGTTTGGCGCATGGCGGGCACTTAACGCACGGTGCGAAAGTGAATTTTTCCGGCAAAATCTTTAACGCAATCCAATATGGTTTAGACCCAGCAACGGGCGAAATTGACTACTCGGCAATGGAAGCCTTGGCGCTGGAACATCAGCCTAAATTGCTCATCGGCGGTTTCAGTGCTTATTCGCGTGTGGTGGATTGGGCGCGGATGCGCGAGATTGCTGATAAAGTTGGCGCTTACTTTTTGGTGGATATGGCGCATGTGGCGGGGCTGGTTGCGGCGGGCGTTTACCCCAGTCCGGTGGGCATTGCCGACGTGACCACCAGCACCACGCACAAAACCTTGCGCGGTCCAAGAGGCGGCATTATTCTCGCCAAAGCCAACCCAGACATTGAAAAGAAACTGAGTTCATTGGTGTTTCCAGGAACGCAGGGTGGTCCTTTGATGCACGTTATTGCCGCCAAAGCGGTGGCGTTTAAGGAGGCTTTAGAACCAGAATTTAAGGCTTATCAACAACAAGTGCTGGATAATGCCCGCGCAATGGCGACAATGATGCAGCAACGCGGCTATAAAATCGTTTCTGGCGGCACGGATAATCATTTGTTTTTAGTGGATTTAATTGACAAAAACTTGACCGGCAAAGCCGCAGACGCAGCCCTGGGCAAGGCTAACATTACAGTCAACAAAAACGCTGTGCCCAATGATCCCCAGTCGCCTTTTGTCACCAGTGGTATCCGTATCGGTACGCCAGCCGTCACCACACGCGGCTTCAAAACCGAAGAATGCAGCAGCTTGGCAGGTTGGATGTGCGATCTTTTAGATGATATAGAAAATCTACAAGTGCAAGCCGAGATCAAAGCTAAAGTGGAAGCACTGTGTCAGAGATTTCCGGTCTACGGCTAGTTGAGCAGGGATAGACTTTAAGTTCTTTAAGGAAATCCAATAAAAAAAGACATACAAGGGGAACCAACCCCTGTATGTCTAATATGACCGTTCCGCAAGCAGGGTAGGAGACGGCTTAAGAACGGATAACTAAAAGCGATATATCAGGCGAACCCATACCCGACATATCCACCGCCGCAACCAGGTAGGTAGATTGTGGCGGCAATTTTACTTATTCAAAGATAATGCCAGCTTTTTTAGGCGCTGGCGCTTAGGGAATTGCCACCTGCTCTAGCAACGCCTGCGTTAAAGCACGCGGTGCAAGCTGTTCAGCCGTCGAAAAAAGACGATGCCCTGCCACATGCGGCAACACTGCCTGTATATCTTCTGGTAAAGCGAAATCCCGTCCCTGCATCAGCGCCCAAGCCTGCGCACTACGCAAGATGGCAATGCCGGCACGCGGTGAGAGTCCGTTGCGGTACTGCGGCGCTTGGCGACTGTACTTTAGAATCGCTTGCAGATAATCCAACAGGGCGTCTTGCACAATGACATGAGGCACTTGCTGCTGAATGCTGGCTAATTGTTCGGCGCCCATCACTTCGCCAAGGGCTTCGATCATTGCACGCCGATCCTGTCCTTTAAGCAAATCACGCTCGGAATGTGCGTCTGGATAACCCAATTCAAGGCGCATCATGAAACGATCAAGCTGAGACTCAGGCAATGGAAAAGTGCCAATCTGGTGCATGGGATTTTGCGTCGCCAGCACAAAAAACGGGCGCGGCAAAGCACGGGTTTCGCCTTCCACCGTCACCTGCTGTTCTTCCATCGCTTCCAACAAAGCACTCTGAGTTTTCGGCGTGGCGCGGTTGACTTCATCAGCCAAAATCATTTGCGCGAAAATGGGACCCTTGTGAAACTTAAAATGCCCAACTTCGCGGTCATAAATAGACACGCCCAAAATATCTGCTGGTAGCAGGTCGCTGGTAAACTGAATGCGTTGAAAACTCAAGCCCAGCACTCGCGCCAGCACATGCGCCAAAGTAGTTTTACCCACGCCTGGCAAATCTTCAATCAACACATGTCCACGCGCCAACAGGCAAGCGAGAATCAAGCGAATTTGTTGCTGTTTACCTAAAATCACCGTGCTGATTTCTGCAACCAGTGCATCCAAAGCCTGTTGTGTTTTTTTTGTATCCATAAAAAATCCAGTTAATACATTGAGTTAATTAATAAAGCGGCTTTGTATTCTGCCCCGGCAGGTAAATGCCAATGCGCAGCGATTACCTCACGAACAAAGCAATATTCAAATAAAATTAATAGGTTATATGCTAGGCAATGGCTTTATCAATAATGCCACCGCCTAAACACACTTCCCCCTGATAAAACACCACCGATTGCCCTGGCGTCACAGCCCGTTGCGGCTGTGTAAAAGTGACCCGATAGCGCCCATCCTCGGTGCGACTGATCGCACACTCTTGATCCGGTTGGCGATAACGGGTTTTTGCCTGACATGAGTAAGGCAGTTGCGGTGGCTGTTGCGCGATCCAATGCACCTCAAGCGTTTCTAAGGCACGGCTCAACAACAGTGGATGATCCTGTCCTTGCGCGACGATAAGACAATTATTTGCCAAATCTTTGCCCACCACATACCAGGGTTCGCCGCTGCTCTGCGCCTGACCGCCAATTTTCAAGCCCTGCCGCTGCCCCAAGGTGTAATACATCAACCCCTCATGTTCACCAACCACTCGCCCTTCTGGAGTCATCACGATACCGGGATTAGCAGGCAAATATTGGCTCAAAAAATCTTTAAACCGCCGTTCGCCGATAAAGCAAATGCCGGTGCTGTCTTTTTTCTCATGCGTTACCAGCCCCGCTTGACGGGCAATTGCCCGCACCTGTGGCTTATCCAAGTCGCCCAAAGGGAACAGCGTAGGGGCAAGCTGTGCCTGATTGAGCAGGTGCAAAAAGTAACTCTGATCCTTATTGCCATCAGCCGCTCGCCGAAGCTGATAAGCGCCATGCTGCCAAGTTGTGCGAGCATAATGCCCAGTTGCTATAAACGCCGCTCCCAACGCCTGCGCATGTTGCAGAAAAACCTTAAATTTAATTTCCCGATTGCACAACACATCAGGATTTGGCGTGCGTCCGGCTTGATATTCCGCAAGAAAATGGCTAAACACCGAATCCCAATACTCAGCGGCAAAATTCACCTTATGCAGTTCAATTCCCAACTTATCACACACCGCTTGCGCGTCGCGTAAATCCTCGGCGGCGCTACAATAATCCGCTCGGTCATCTTCTTCCCAATTTTTCATAAACAAACCCGACACCGCATAGCCCTGCCGTTGCAGCAGCAACGCCGCCACCGAAGAATCCACCCCGCCGGACATGCCCACCATTACCTGTTGTTTCATGCTAAAACCCCATCTAAACGCTTGACAGAAGGTATTGAATACCAAATAATACCGCGTTTTCAAGAATTTTGGGCTGGTCTGTTTACCCTCACCAAACAGACAGCAAAATGGGTTTAGTGAAGACACAGGAGTTTATATTTTGGCTAATACAGTACAGGCAAAAAAACGCGCCAAACAAGCAGAAAAGCACCGCCAACTCAACGCCAGTCAGCGTTCCATGTTGCGCACCTACCTGAAAAAAGTCGTCAAAGCGATTGAAACAGGTGACAAAGAACAAGCAGAAAACAGCTACAAAGCCGCTGTTCCCGTGATTGACCGCATGGCAGACAAAGGCATCATTCACAAAAACAAAGCCGCACGGCACAAGAGTCGTCTCAATGGACACATCAAAGCCATGTCCGCTGTCGCCACAGAAGCCGCCGCCTCCGCTTAAGCTTATTTGCTGGACAAACATAGACAAAAGGCACGAATTTTCGTGCCTTTTGTGGTTTTAAAGCCCTCAATGTCCGTGATTCATACGGAAACTGCCTTACGGATGTGTTGGCTTAGCAGGTATGCAGAGGTTTTCTAAAAACTGCCGAGTGCAGACTTCCCAGGCATAGCGCATGGCATATTCACGGCATTTTTCCGCGCTAGGCGGATTTTGCAGCACTTGATTGACAGCGGTTTGCAGGTTTTCGTGCAAGACGCCAACGCCACTGTTGTCTATCACGTCAATAGGTCCGGGCACCGGATAAGCGGCAACGGGAACGCCGCAGGCGAGGGCTTCAATCAGCACCAAACCAAAGGTGTCGGTGCGGCTGGGAAAGACAAAAATATCCGCAGCAGCAAAGTGTTGGGCGAGTTCTTCACCGACTTTAGCCCCCACAAAATGCACTTGCGGATAATGCTGGCGCAGGCTGTCAAGTTGCGGACCGTCGCCGACCACATATTTTGTGCCGGGAATGTCCAATTTCAGAAAATCTTCAATACTTTTTTCAATGGCAACGCGCCCAACGTAGAGTGCTATCGGGCGTTGCCCTTGCAGAAAGGCTTTATCGCGCACCTTAAATAGCCCAGTATCCACGCCACGCGACCAGCGCACCAGGTTTTTGAAGCCCCATTGTTCCAGTTCTTTCGCCATACTCGGCGTAGCGATCATGATGCGTTCTGCGTGTGCATGAAAACGCCGCAGCAGCGCGTAGCCCCAACGGGCGGGAATGCGGAAACGTGCTTCAACATATTCAGGGAATTTGGTGTGAAATGAAGTGGTAAAGCGGTAGCCGTGCTTGATGCAAAAACCGCGTGTCGCCCAACCCAAAGGACCTTCGGTTGCAATATGCACGGCATCAGGCTGAAAGCTTTCTACTATCTGTTTGATTTTACGACTGGTTCTGAATGCTAGGCGAATTTCAGGATAGGTTGGGCAGGGTAGCGTTGAAAAAAGATCGGGACTAATGACAGCAACCTCATGTCCCATGCGTTGCAAAGTGTCGCGGGTGGTCATGAGTGTACGCACCACGCCGTTGATTTGCGGCTGCCAAGCGTCTGAGGCAATCAGGATTTTCATGGTGTTAGGCGTTAGAAGTTCGGGCAGAGACAGGAAGTGGGGGCGCATCTGGGCTTTCGACACCGGCTTTGGGCGGGTGGCTATGACGTTCTTTTTCCCGGAGATAGACTTCTTTTTGCGCGTCAGTCCAACGCAGCACGGAAAATTGACCGTTCCAATCTTCCAGCAACGCCGTGCAACTTTCTACCCAATCGCCATCGTTGCAATACAAAATGCCTTCAATTTCACGGATTTCCGCATGATGAATGTGTCCGCAAATGATGCCGTCTAGTTCGCGGCGGCGGGCTTCAATAGCCAGCGTTTGTTCAAAATCACTGATAAAGCTGACCGCATTTTTAACCCGATGCTTTAGATAAGCTGACAGCGACCAATAAGGATAGCCTAACCAGCCGCGCACGCGGTTAAACAAAGTATTGAGACTCAGCACCAGGGTATAAGCCCAGTCGCCCAAATGCGCCAGCCAGGGCGCATACTGCATCACACCGTCATACATATCTCCATGAATAACCAAAAATTTTCGCCCATCCGCATTGGTGTGTATGACTTCTTCTTGCACCTCAATGCCGCCAAACTGGTTATCGCTAAATTGGCGTAGCATCATGTCATGATTGCCAGGTACATAAATCACTTTCGTGCCTTTACGCGCCTTGCGCAGCAGTTTTTGCACGACATCGTTGTGGCTTTGCGGCCAATACCAGCCGCGTTTGAGTTGCCAGCCGTCCACAATGTCGCCGACTAAGTACAGGTATTCAGATTCATTCTCGCGCAGAAAATCGAGCAAGAAATCCGCCTGGCAGCCTTTAGTACCCAAATGAATATCGGATAAAAAAATGCTGCGATACTGATATTGACTCTGCTGCGCCGCCGTCATCAAACTGCTCCTGGTTTTTTAAGATGAGCAATAAAGGCATAGTCGCGGTAAAGCGGTGTCCATTCAAAAGCAACAGCGCCTTGCGCGGCTAATTCGTGCAAATGTCCTGGCAGTTCTGGATTAGGATGAACATCAAACAGCGTCAACCAGCGACGCAAGCCAGCGCGAAACCAGGCAGGTAATTGAGTTTGCAAGGAAAAATCTACGATATAGAGATCGCCGCCAGGTTTTAGGTTAGTTAAACCCTGCGCAAGAGCCTCGCGCCAAGGCGGAATCATTGACAGCGCATAAGAATAAAACACGCAATCAAAGGGTTTTTCTAAGCCAAACATGCCCTGGTAATGCACCTCTTCTGCTAGACCATGCTGTAAATGAATGCGCTTTTGATAGGCTTTGTTGTGCAATTTCTGCACAGCGGTGTCGAGCATTTCACTGGAAGCATCAACCCCGTAAAACGCCACTTCAGCGTGACGGCAAGCCAGCTTTTCCAGATTCCGCGCTGTGCCACAGCCCATTTCCAACACCCGGTCGCCTGGTTGTATCTGCATACGTTCAATCAGGGTATCGCGCCCCAATAGGTAATATTTCCGAGTTAAATCATAGATATGCCGCTGATAGCGATACATCTGATTCATGTGAGCTACTGTATCCATGAGGGTCTGCCCATAAAAAAACGCACAAACCGATGACTGTCTAAGTCTGTGCGTTCAGTGGGGAAAAAGATTAAGCCGCCGCTGTTTCTAAAGAGGCAGCGGAGTTTGGCATGTGGTAGACATGAAAGCCGCCATAAATGGCTGAGCGGTCACGGCGAAAGAGTTCTAATGAGCGCTCTTTTTCATAGACAAAACGCTGCAAAAGAGCCGGTGGCAAAGCAGTTTCAATCGGTGAATCAGTAGAAGCGGTGCGGAAAATAATGCGTGAACCCAGGCGACCGGCGCGAGCAATTTCAGTCCACAAAGCGGTAATGACTTCATCTTTCATCCAATCTTGAGAATCCAGAAAAATGAAACGATCTAAAGCATTCGCTGGTTGTGCCGCTAAGAAATCAATCAAGGAAGTAATGTGGGTTTCAATGCGCGACAAGCGAGATTTAATGGTCTCGTAATGTTCTGCTTTCAGATAATCAGGTACGGCTTCACGATTGACATGATCATAAGACAGCGAAAAACCCTGCCAGGCAAAATAATTATCTTGAATGGGGAAATCGCACACTAAACGGCGTACGCGCTCACGGTACAGATTGACTAGATTACCTTGAGACTCGGTTTTCATTGCCTGGTATTGTTGCGGCGGAATACCTAAGCTAAAGACTGCAAAAGGTAAATTACCGACTTTATTGACAAACCAATGATCAAAGAACGGGGCTATTTCTTTATCAAAAATCTGCTGTTGCTCTTCCATACTTTTGGCGTTCAATAAGCGCTCTGGATTGAAACCGACTTTTTTACCAATTTGATGCAGAAAACGCATGAAATAGCCAAAGCGTGCATAACGGTAGACATTTTTTTTGAAATAGCGGTTACGTTTGCTCCAGGGCAAGCCGCCATCCCAAAAACGTTGGGTTTCTTTATCCAAATGCGGACGAATGTAATGCCGATAATTATCCAAATTGTGTTTTTGATCGGCACGCCCAAAGAAATCATAGAAGGTTTCATAATCAGGCAGATGCTCAAACGCTGCTAATTTTAAGCGTGTGAGGTACATATGGTAGGGATTGAGATCAACTGCAACGACTTTTTCTGGATCATCAATCAGATAATTTAATACATTACAACCACCTGAAGCGATGGTTAAAATACGGCTATTGCTCTGAATTTGCAGAGCTTCGCGGTCAACTTGCGGGTCTTCCCAAATCTGGTTGTATACAAAACCGTTAAACCACATGCTGAACATACGTTGCAACATGCCCTGACTGGACATCAGGCTATCTTGGTGAACCGCTGTTTTGAGAATTTGCGATGCAGCGCCCATGAACGTTCCTTACTCTTTGTCGTTATAAGTGATTTTTCACGCTTTCATGCTGAAAAGAAACGCATAGCCTAGTGAATTTGTGTGACTATTTAATGACATGCGTTTCCGCGAAAGCGTCATAAGTTGTTGTATAAAAACAATTAACCCTGTTTTTATGGGTTTCTATGACCTCCTGGAATGTTATTGCTGTTAGAGGCTTGGTCAGTGAGGCGCTTACAGCACCCTTCTCTACCAAAACGGACATTATAGTGTTTTTTTGCGGGCAATTCTCTGGCATGATAGAAAGTCAACGCTTCCAGCAACGAGGACTCAATCGTGGAACACCCGCAAGCTGCTTATCGCCATGCTCATTCCAATAGCTTTACCCCCGCCGAATCATTCGCCGCAACCAGCGCCTTGCCTTGGAAACCTGAAGATTTCGCATTTTTTCTGCGCCAATTACCGCAATTGAGCGGTGCGCGCAATCTGATGCGGCATTTGGATAAGATCACGCAGCAGGCTTCGCTGCATGTGTTGACGCACTGTCCTGAATACGCGGAAAGCGTCGGTGAGGCGGGTATGAAAGCCTGTTCGCGGGATAATCGCTTAACGCTGATGCGCGCTGCGCAGTTGTTAGGGGGGCCAAACGAGCGCCCGCAGGAAGCTTTGCTGTGGTGGTGGGATGCTTCGGTGGGCGGTTATTTAGTGCATCGTGCGCAGGAAGCCTTGGAAGCTAATGTGCAGGGCATGTATCAGGCGTTGGAGCAGCATTTGCCGCGTGCGGAAGTGCAACCTATCATTGAGCTTGTCAACAAGATGTATCAAGACGCCCTGGGCGTGCAGTTAAAGGTGCGCAGTGCGGTGCAGTTACAAACGGAAAGGCTCTTGCTGGAAGGTCCGCGTTGGCAGCAGCTTTTTGCGCCGAGCCAAGCACCAGCCGCCGCGCCGCCCGCAGCCTTGGATTGGTTTTCGGCAGTGCCCGCGGATCATGCTTTACGCATGAGCAGCGGCGTTAGCAGTTTGCCGCAGGCGATTCAGCAAACGTTGCAGGGCGTGATGCCGATTAAAACGCGGAAAATTCTCTGGACTTTTATTGAAGCTCATTTGCAGCAGGGCGACGAGGAAGCGGCTTGGGCGAAAACGCAAAAGCTGATAGAGCGCAGTTTGCGCAGTCAATCTTGCACGCAATTGCTGGGCGAATGGCGCGCGTTATTGGCGCGTTTACCGCAGTGGATGACGCCCGCTGCCAGTGCTTATTGGACTGATACACTGCTACGCGGGCAAGACCTCATTGCGCAAGTGAGCCTGGGGCGGACGTTGCAAAAAGAACATAAACGCCTGGCGACAGACATTGCTGCGCATTTGCTGCAACAGCGCGTGGTGGCGCGGTACTCGCCCAAAGACAGCGGCAGTGCGCCAGGCAGCAACCGCTTGGACACCGCGCAGCAGAAATGCCAACGCGATTTGGGCTTGCTGTTTGAGGCGATGGGGGAGATTTTGATACAAGAGCCGCCCAGCTTGGCGGCGCTGAATATCAGCCGTTATCTAGTGCAAAATATCGCGCCTTTTGTGGATTATCCGGGGCGCGTGTGGCGGCTGGTGTGGTTGAAATTACAGGATAATCTTTGGTCACTTTTGAACGCTCAAGAGCACAGTGTGCTGCTGTTGTGGGTGGCGCAATTGCAGGATGTGTGCGCTGATCTGTACGCCACGCGCCCCTTAGCTGAAGCTGTGTTTCATCAGTCTGCGCCCGTGTTTGGTGACCCTGAAATCGCCGAGCAGGATTGGCGCAATGCCATCGGCGGTTTGCTTAGCGCGGCTTTAACTTCCACCGCCGCGCCTTATCCGTGCACAGTGCTGGCGCAACGCCTGTTGCTGTCCAGTCCGGTGTTCCGCAACATGGACGCCAATCGCTGGCAAGCCACGCACACTGCGCTGGCAGAAAGCTTTGCTGACCTCTTGCCCGCGCCCTTACTGGAGGCTTTGCAGCAAGTGCAAGCCAACATGAGCCACAGTTTATTGCGCTTGACCATGCACGACAGCTTGGCGGGTTTGCACAGCGAACCTGGCAACCAAGCGCAACAACTGCGCTTTTATTTAGCGTTGCCGGATTTGCCTTATCTGGCGCACAGTTGGCAGATTCAATTGTGGGCAAAGTTGTCTAAACAACAGCAAGAAGGCAAATCCGCAGTGCTGATGCTCAATCCCGCAGATCGCTTGTTGGCGGAATTAAATCATTGGCATTTGCCGACGCTGGCAGTCTTGCAAGCACGTTTTGAACGCTACGCCAGCGTGGTGGATGTCAAGCAATGGCTGGCGCTACCCGCCGAACAAAACGCCGCGCCACGCGAACACGCATCAAACGCTACGGATGCTGGCATATCGCTGGCGGACGAATATGCACTGAATTTGCGTTGCTTGGCGCTCTATGGACAAACCCCACAACTGCATTCGCTGTTGTATAGCAACTACTTGTTTTTAGAGCAGTCTTTGGCGCAAGCGCAACGTGCCGCGCAAGCCAGTGCGCAAACCCCGTCGGCACTCATGGAAAGCTGGTTTAGCGCCTTGCCCAGCAGCCATGTGTTGGCAGAAAGTGCGACACAAGCGCAAGCCCTGCTGCCAAAACTGTCCATCGCACGGCGTTTGCTCAATCCGGGCAAAGATTTATCCGCCGAACTCTTCCCGCTGTTGCAGGTTAATCCCTGCATGGACTTCAATTTTTTGCTGCAACAAATTGGCGTTTATTGTTCTGGCTTAGTGCCGGCGCTGGATTTAGCCCGTTGGTATCAAGAAAATATCGCCATTTTCACCAGCTTACGCACCCGCCAGCGCAACGCCAAGCTGTGGGGCGGACTGGTTAAACACCTGGGCGCAAGCTGGTCACAAGCCGAACAAAAAATCTTGCTGGAAGCTGTCAAAACCCTGGCGCGTCCTTATTCAACAGCGACACAAAACGACATGCCGCGCCTGAACGTGCGCCAGTTTGACTTGCGCGGGGCGCTCTGGCGGCAGGTATTTCAAACCGCACAGCCCTCTTCTGCGCTCCAGGCTTTGCAGCAAGTGTTGCCAGCCTGTAGCACTCAATTGTCCGCCGCTGTTTATCAAGGTTTAGAGGCTTTTTGCCAAACTTGGAACGACAGCGGCGATGTCGAAGCGGCTTGGGAACGCCTGCAAGCCTATTGGCAAACCCAACTACAGCATCAATCTACTGCTGTTTTGTACCGCGACTGGCAGGCTGCTTTGCCGATTCTGGCGCAGCATCTCAATCCGCTACAAGAAGCCTATTGGCTGCACAGCTTGCATCAAGGCTTGACGCTGTTGGCGCAAACGGGTTTGGGGTTACGCTTGCAACAACAAGCCGATGAAATTGCGCGGCGTATTGCCCAACGTCTGGCTCAAGCGCCCCAGGGTTTTAGCGATTTCGGGCTTGCCGATCCAGTGCTTGCCGCCGCCAAATGTCGCCGTGATCAAGCCCTTTTGCTGCAAGCTGTTGGCGAGTATCTGAGCCACCAATCCCCCAGCCTCGCGGCGCTCAACATCGGGCGCTATCTGATGCAAAACATAGTACCTTTCGTGAGTTACAACACCGGCGTGTGGCAACTGGTATGGCTGGCGTGGCAAGATGCTGCGCAAGAAGTGCTCGATCCCATTGAAAAACAAGCACTACGCCTGTGGCGCGAACAACTCAGCAGCCTCAGCCCACACATCACCGCCTTGTACGCGCTGGACTGCTTCCAACCCGCCGGACACGCCAACTTGCGCCCCGAAGTGCAAGCCCAACAGCACATGCGCCTAGATACCTTGGCTGGACTCCTGTGTGCAGCGGCAACCCCAGATAACGCGCCAATTCCCGGCTGCTATGTGTTGCAACGCCTGGTGCTCAGTAGTCCACTGTTTGCGGGTCACACCGCTGTCAGTTGGCAGGAAGTGCAAGCCGAGCTGACGCAGCCTTTAGCCGTGCTAGACCCCAGTGACCTGCACCAAGCCCTGCAACAGCGGTATAGCCAAATCATTGATTTATTGTTTAAATTACCGCGTTTACACGAATGGCAAAACTTCAACGGCGACGAAATCAAGGCGCTACTGCTCAGTGCCGCGCCCGCTGCCGAACTAACCTGGGATTTAAGCCAATACGCAGGTAGTTCGCAAATCCAAACCGCCTCACCCAGCACCCTGTTGGTACAACAAAGCAACGGCTGGCACGGTCTACAACCGCAGCAAGCGCAACAACTGGCACAAACCTACAAAAGCATTCGCCAATTCGATTACCATCAAACCCTCAGCGGTGGTAAATGGTATCAGCGCAACCAACCTGCCAGTCTGCCCGCGCCCGCCGTGCCGCTGCTGCAAACCCTACTGTGCAACCTCAGTCTCTATACCCAAGTGCGCCCATCAGATAATCCAATCGCCGCACAACAAAGCGTGCGCTACTGGCTGGCGCAAAGCTGGCAAGCCCTGCAAGAGCTACAGCCCAACATGCCCAAAAGCAGCCTGCTCAACTTCGCCCAACTCTGGCAACAACAACAGGCGCAACAGCCGCATTTGGCGCGACTTGGCGAATTGCTCCAGCAACAGCTTGCTGCCGTCGTCGCCGGACACAAGCTACTGACCCTCAATCTGGACAAATACCTCGCCAAAGCCACCACGCATCCGCGTTGTGCCACCGATGCACGTTACTTGTTCAAGCAAATGGGCGCGATTCTGTGTGGCGAACCCCAAGCCTATGCGCTGGAGGACTGGTATGCGCAGCATGTCGGGCGCTACCTCAAACCCGCTACCCGCCCGCAAGAACTGCAATTTTTTAACAAATTGCCTAAAACCTGGAGCGATCTCTTTGATGCCGAAGAACAAGCTGCATTAGCGCCCTTATTTGTCGCACTGCTCAAGCACTTAGCGCAAGCGCCGCCGCCCACCCAAATCGAGTGGACTGTCAGCCGCTAAATTAGCCCTGACGCGCATAAAAAAACACCGGAAAACAGAGCGTTATCCGGTGTTTTAGGTTTTAATGAAGATTATTAATTGAGCAGCAAATCCCCGCTGCTTTGCAATACATCAAGCTGTGCGGAACAACCTTGCTGCTGCATCCAGTCAAACAGGTCTGCTCGATTTTGCACTGTTTCTGGCAACTGGTGAAAATTGACCGCAACTGTTGTGCTATCTATGTTAAAGATATAGGTACTGCCTTCTACTAAGGGCAATTTCTTTGCTGGCCAATCCAATAGCGTTTGGTTAGCAGGCCAGCGCAGACGTATCCGATCTTCACTGTTATGTGCCTGAATATTCAAATGGATAGGGATTGCCGCATCACTACGCCACAATTGCAATTGCTCAGGGTTGCGATAGCAAAAATTATGTCCATGCTGAACATCCAACGCCCAGATGGAAGGCGGCAAACTGGAGGCACTGCGTTGACGTGGGCGCACCGGATCGGCGGCTAACATCAAGCGGGCGCACTTTAACTGGCTGGCATAAGGACCTATGATGTCACATTTTTCTTCAGTTTTTAGCGATTTGACTTGCAGTTTTTCGCCTTTTTGCAGATTGATGATTTGACTATCGGATAACACTTCGCCAGACTTGTAGCCTGATGCAAAGCTATTGAGAATGCTGTAATTCTCTACATTGGTAGCAAGAACGTTCAGACTCCCCAATAATGTGCTGAGGGCGAATAAATAGTGGCTGGGGCGCATGGCTTAATTCCTTTTAAAACTGTTAAAACAATGGGTTGCAGAGCAACCTGGCGGCAGGCTAAGTCAAGTATCTACGGCACACCTCCCTAGATAAACCTGCACTGTTAGGCTCTGCTGCTAGGTAAAGCAAAATCATTGCCGTATTGCAACAACAAAGCGCTTCACCGCTTAAGTATAGTACGCTCAAAAGCTTCGCGCCAGCGTATACCGAGCAGTTACATTTTGACATCTAAAAACTAAAATAGCCCCCTACAGAGAACGCACGCTTTTTGCGTCGCTAACGCCTTTAGTGTTATAGTCGGATTACTGAATCTTTAAAATAAAAGATATATAAAATCATATGCTTAATAATTATAAAAATATAATTATTGAGTAATCCTACTATAAATACCTCGATTTAAGTTTTTCCAAACCTCATATAGAGACTACCCGGCTACAATTCCTCATCCCTTTACCCACTGACTTAAGGAAATGCTGATGCGCTTTCTAACTGCCTGTTGCCTGCTGGTTACTGTATTTTGGAGTTTAGTGTGCATCCCACCCGCGTTTGCCACACCCGCGTTGGCAATGGGCACAACGCCCAAATATCCGGCGGATTTCACACATTTTGACTACGCCAATCCCAACGCACCCAAAGGGGGCACTTTAGCCCTGTCTGCCATCGGTAGCTTTGACACGCTCAATCCCTTTGCGCTTAAAGGTATTTCAGCGCAAGGCTTGAACGGGCTGAAATCAGGATTAGTGTTTGAATCTCTGATGACTTCCAGCGACGACGAACCTTTTACCCTATACGGCGTGTTGGCTGAGGAAGTCAGCTTGGCAGCAGATGGTTTGTCCGTAACTTTTCGCCTTAATCCCCGCGCCCGCTTTTCTGACGGCTCGCCCGTCACAGTAGAAAACGTGAAGTTTTCTTTCGATACGCTGATGAGTGAAACCGCACATCCCATGTACCGCTTTTATTGGGCAGACGTGAAAAATTGCGAAATTTTAGATGAACAGCGGGTACGTTTTAATTTCGCTCGAAAGAACCGTGAACTGCATTTGATTATCAGCGAAGTACCCGTATTTTCACCCCATTGGTTGCATGGAAGAACTTTAGAAAAAGTGAGCCTAGACATCCCTATTGGCAGCGGTCCTTATGTAGTAGATTCTTTTGATTTAGGCAAATACATCATTTATCGCCGCAATCCTGAGCATTGGGCAAAAGACTTAAATGTATATAAAGGCTTATATAATTTTGACCGTCTGCATTATAAGTATTACAAAGATCAGATCATTGCTTTAGAAGCTTTGAAAGCCGGAGAATTTGATTTCATGGACATCAATATTTCCAAACAATGGGCGCGTGATCTGCGCGGCGCTCAATTTGACAACGGTAATATTGTCACCGAACAATTGTCACATCAAAACAATGCCGGAATGCAAGCCTTTGTATTCAACTTACGGCGCCCTTTGTTTCAAGATATTCGCGTACGCCAAGCCATTAATCTGGCATTTGATTTTGCCTGGACTAATAAAAACCTGTTTTTTGGACAATATACCCGTTGCGACAGCTATTTCAGCAACACCCCACTTGCCGCGCCCAAGGCGCTACCGCAAGGCGAAGAACTGGCGTTATTAGAACAGTTTCGTGCGCAATTGCCGGAAGAATTATTCAAAACCGTCTGGCAACCCGTCAGCACCGAAGCCCCGCACAGCTTGCGCGACAATCTACGCCAAGCCAAACACCTGTTGGATGCCGCTGGCTGGCATTTACCCACCGGTGGACAAGTGCTGGAAAAAGACGGCAAAAAATTAGAGATTGAAGTGTTACTGGCATCACCCGCCTTTGAGCGTGTGATAGCGCCTTTTGCCCGCAATTTGGAAAAACTTGGCATCAAAATGACTTCACGCACCCTAGACCCTTCTTTGTACACTCTGCGCGTCAAAGGCTTTGAATTTGACATGCTCGTCAATACTTTTGCGCAATCTCTTTCGCCTGGCAATGAACAACGGGATTATTGGCATTCCAGCAGTGCTAACAAAGAAGACTCGCGCAATGTGCTGGGTTTGCAAAATCCAGTGGTGGATGCGCTGGTAGAAAAACTCATTACTGCAGATAATGAAAAAAGCCTGCATACCAGTATTCATGCTTTAGATCGCGTGTTGCTGTTTGGTGAGTATGTAGTGCCCAATTGGTACATCAATGCACACCGCGTTGCCTATTGGAAGAAGCTCAAACGCCCGCAAACCTTGCCTTTGTACTATAGCTCTGGCGAGGATGTGGTCATCAAAACCTGGTGGCAAGCACAACCAAAGTAAGCAACAAATGACCAAGAATTTTGCAGCAAACCTATTTTTTATGCTATTTTTACCCTAAAGGCTGTAACATTATGTCGCTTTACGCGAATAATACAGCTAAAATTAATCGGTTATAGTCGCGCATAAGAATTTTAAGGAGAAGGCAGTATATGCCTGCGTTTGAACAGTTCTGCATTTTGATTGTAGACGACAATCCTAATAATCTGTTTACTCTGCGTGCGCTGTTAAATGAGCATTTAGAAGGTATTCAGGTAATTGAAGCGGATTCTGGGCAAGCGGCTCTGCGCCTGTTGCTGTCGGTTGAAGTGGATTTGATTTTGTTAGACGTGCAGATGCCAGAAATGGATGGTTTTGAAACCGCACAACTGGTTTTATCTTTTAAGCAAACTGCGCACATTCCTATTGTTTTTCTCAGTGCTGCTTATAAATCTGAAGAATTTCAGCGCAAAGGTTTTGCAGTGGGCGCAACAGATTATCTTACTAAACCCATTGATACCCCACAGTTAATTAATAAAGTACGTTTATATTTGCGCTTTATTGAGCAAGAACATAATCACAATCAGGAATTAGAAAAGAAGGTTGCAGAACGCACTCGTGAGTTGCAGCAAACACGAGATGAATTAGAAGTGCGCGTCATTGAACGCACGAAAGAACTACAAGAAACGAATCAACAATTGATTCGCGCTAAAGAACTGTCAGAAGAAGCCAATATTGCTAAAAGCCGCTTTCTAGCCAATATGAGCCATGAATTGCGCACGCCTTTAAATGCAATTATCGGTTATAGTGAAATGCTGTTAGAAGAAGCCGCAGATGAAGCGGATGAGCGCGGCGTCGCGTTAGCCGAGTTAGAGCGCACTGCTGATTTGGAGCGGATTTTACACGCCGGCAAACATTTATTGGAATTGATTAATGGCGTGCTGGATATTTCAAAAATTGAAGCCGGGCGTATGACAGTTTTTTATGAATCATTTAGTGTAATAGATTTGTTAGAGGATATTATCAGCACGGTTTATCCTTTAGCAGAAAAGCAACACAATAAATTGGAAATGCACTGTAGTGCGGAATTAGCAGAAATGCTCAGTGATCGTTTGAAAGTGCAGCAAATTTTGCTTAATCTTCTGAGCAATGCGTGTAAATTTACGGAAAACGGAACTGTAGCTATTCAAGCGCAAATACAAACAGATACGGGAGAACCCTGTGCCTATTTTTATATCAGTGATACCGGTATTGGCTTAAACGAAGCACAAAAAACCAAGCTCTTTGAACCCTTTACCCAAGCGGATGCCTCGACCACACGCAAATACGGAGGCACGGGCTTGGGATTGGCGATTACTCGGCATTTTGCGCGTCTGCTGGGTGGGGATGTAGATGTCAAGAGCACGCAGGGCGAGGGCAGTGTCTTTATTGTGCGCCTACCGTTACAGGCATCCCTGGTAGAAACAGCGGACGTTGAAGTGACAGAGCCGTCGGAAGCAGCTCTTACAAACAATTAATAATTAAGGATAATTCACAAAATGATGACAAGAATTGCAATTGCTGGCGCCGCTGGGCGCATGGGTCGGGCGTTGGTCAACGCTTGTTTGGAGCACCCGCAGGCGACTTTAACAGTTGCCTTGGAACACCCGCAGCACAGTCTGTTAGGCGCAGACGCCGGGGAATTAGTTGGCGTTGGCAAGCTCAATGTGCCAATAGTATCGGACTTAAGTAGCCAATTGACGCAATTTGATGTGCTGATTGATTTCACACTGCCAGAAGCAACGCTGGCGCATGTGGCGGCTTGTCAGGCGGCGGGTAAGCGCATGGTCATTGGCACGACCGGTCTATCTGAAGCAGATAAGCAGCTTTTGCGTGTTGCCAGCCAGGATATTTCGCTGGTGTTTGCGCCCAATATGAGTATTGGGGTGAATTTGTGTTTCAAATTGCTGGAACTCGCCGCTCAGGTGTTGGGTGATACGATGGACATTGAAATCATTGAAGCGCATCACCGTCACAAAGTGGACGCGCCCTCTGGTACGGCGCTGCGCATGGGAGAAATCGTTGCTCAGGCATTGGGGCGTGATCTGCAAAGCTGTGCGGTTTACGGACGCGAAGGGCGCACCGGTGAACGCCAACGCCACACCATTGGTTTTGAAACCATTCGCGCTGGTGATATTGTGGGTGAACACACGGTCATGTTTGCCGATACGGGTGAACGGGTGGAAATCACTCATAAAGCCTCTAGCCGCATGACTTTTGCTAAAGGTGCGGTACGCGCTGCATTTTGGTTGATGCAGCAAGATAAGGGGTTGTACGATATGCAGGATGTTTTAGGCTTGAATTAGCCGCTGTTGTCTTTTTTCTCTGGAATATTCAACTTTAAGGAAAAATCTCATGTTTAATAAATTGATCGCTGTGGGTTTGTTGCTGTGCAGTAACCTGGTGTGGGCAGAAGTGGAAGTAAGCGATGTTTGGATTCGTGAAGCACCGCCAACGGCAACTGTCATGGCGGCTTATATGCAGCTTAAAAATACGGGCGCACAACCCATTGCTTTAAACGCAGCAAATTGTGAGCAATATCAGAATGTTGAGTTGCACTCTACAGTGATGGAAAACGGCGTTGCGCGGATGGTGCCAATGGACAAAATGGAAATCCCGGCGGGCGAAACGCTGAGCCTTCAACCGGGTGCTCAACACATCATGCTCATTGGTGTTCTCAAACGCCCGGTGGTTGGAGATAAGGTTAAGCTGACGTTAAAATTCAGCGACGACAGCCGCCAAGACGTGCTAGCAGAAGTGCGTAAAGTTGAGGGCACAATGCCGATGGAACATCATCATCATTAATTTATTAGCGCACCCTGGCGGTCAATACTGCCGGTTCAATGCCCACGCACGACCGGCATTTTTTGTTGTATCCCTCGATTTGCCTCAGTTTTTCTTAGCTAATCCGCCGCTTTGGTAGTCATGACTCAAACCCCGCCCTCTTCTCTGTATCTGCGCCTCTTAGGTTATGTCAAACCCTATTGGCGCGTTTTCGCGCTGGTGATTTTTGCCATGATGGTCGCTGCCATTACCGAGCCAGCGATTCCGGCGTTGTTGCAACCTTTGCTAGACGGCGGGTTTGTGGAAAAAGACCCAGAAATCATCAAAACAATTCCTTTATTATTGATTTTAATCGCTTTATTGCGCGGCGTGGCAACCTATGTGAGCCAAGTTGGATTGACTTGGGTCGCCAGCCAAGTGGTTAAAGATTTACGCAACGCCTTGTTTCAACGCCTGCTGCATTTACCGACCAGCGCCTTTGATAACGCCTCTTCTGGCACTTTGCTGTCTAAAGTGACTTACGATGTTAACCGCGTGATGTTGGCAACCACAGATGCGCTGTTGATTTTGGTGCGCGATAGCTTGACGGTGGCGGGCTTGTTGGGTTGGATGTTTTACCTAAATTGGCAACTATCCTTGCTGGTTTTCACCATTTTGCCGCTGATTATCGTGATTGTGAAAGTCGCCAGCAAACATCTGCGCCGCGATAACCTGTCCATGCAAGACGCGATGGGCGACATGGCGCGTATTCTCGAAGAAGCCATTAGCGGGCATAAGCTGGTCAAAATTTTTCGCGGGCAGGACTACGAAAGTCGGCGTTTTGAAAACGCCAACGGGCGCGTGCAAAAATACGAAGTGCGCACCAAAGTAGTGTCTAATCTCAGCATTTTCCTGGTGCAAATGCTGACTGCTGCGGCGCTGGCGGTGATTATTTACATTGCCGCGATCTTGTCGGAGCAAGACCAAATTTCGGTGGGCGGTTTTATTTCTCTGTTCACCGCAATGGGCATGTTGTTCGCGCCCATCAAGCGTCTGACCAAAGTCAATGAACAAATTCAGCAAGGACTGGCGGCGGCGCAAAGCGTGTTTGAGCTGATGGATCAAGTGATTGAAACGGATGCGGCGAGTAGCGACAAAGACGCGGCGGCGCTCAAGCTATCGGGTGCGGTGCGCTTGCAACACCTGAGTTTTAGCTATCCGAGCACAGAGCACCCCGTGTTGCGTGACATTCAATTGCAAGTGAAGCCCGGCGAAAGCATCGCGCTGGTAGGCATGTCTGGCAGCGGCAAAACCACGCTGGCAAATTTGCTGGCACGATTTTATCCAGTGCCGCCTGGTGCTGTGCTATTTGATGGTATAGACATCAATGACTTACCGTTGCGAGATTTGCGCGACAACCTGGCGCTGGTGAGTCAAGACGTGGTGTTGTTTAACGACACAGTGGCAGCAAACATCGCTTACGGCGGCATGGCGCACAGTGCGCGTAGCGCCATCGAAGCCGCCGCACAAGCGGCGTATGCAATGGATTTTATTGAGAAAATGCCGCAAGGTTTGGATACCATTATCGGCGAACGCGGGGTTAAATTATCTGGTGGACAACGCCAGCGCCTTGCCATTGCGCGGGCGCTGCTCAAAGACGCGCCCATTTTGATTTTCGACGAAGCCACCTCAGCACTCGACACCCAAGCCGAAAAGCAGGTGCAAGCTTCGCTAGAAAAGCTGCAAAAAAATCGCACCACTTTTATCATTGCCCACCGCTTATCCACCATTGAAAAAGCTGACCGCATCCTAGTCATGGAACAAGGGCGCATTGTCGAAACCGGCGATCATCAGAGCCTACTGCAAGCGGGCGGCGCTTATGCGCGGCTATATCAGGCGCAACATGCGCTACAGGCAGACCTCGGCGGTGCTGAGTGAGACACGCATGAATCCCACCGCTCAACTGCCAGCAGATCAAGCGCATCTACGCATTCCCATTCACGTCATCACCGGCTTTCTTGGTAGCGGCAAAACTCGCTTACTCAATCAACTGCTACAGCAAGCGGGAATGCGCAACACCGCCGTGATTGTCAACGAATTTGGCGATCTCAGCATAGATCACTTGCTGGTTGAAAGCGCCACCGAAGATATTATGCGGCTGGCGGGGGGCTGTTTATGCTGTTCGGTGCGTACTGATCTGGTGCGCACCCTGGAGCAACTTTTCCACAAGCGCCAAGAAAATCCCGACTACGCTTTTGCCAAAGTCGTTATAGAAACCAGCGGGCTGGCAGACCCAGCGCCAATTTTGCGTACACTGCTTGAAGATCAATGGGTTGCCGCGCATTTTCGGCTGGAAAACGTGATTACCACAGTAGATGCCGTATACGGCGCGGCGCATTTGCAAGATTATGAAGAATCGGTTAAACAAGTGGCGCTGGCCAATCACCTAATCCTCACCAAAACTGATCTGCCGCAAGCCGACAGCGCCCGCCTGCTGCCACGTTTGCGCCAAATCAATCCCGCCGCATCGCTACAGGATGCGCAACAAAGCACGCCGCAAGCCGCGACTTTGCTCAGTGCGCACGCTTATCGCTGGACTGATCAAGAACTAAATCCCAGCCTTTGGTTACAAGCCGAGCGTTATAAAACGCTGCCGACTCACCACCCGCAAACCAACGCAGCAGCGGCGGAGTATGCAGATTACATCCGCGCATTTTGCCTGGAACACGCCGAGCCGCTGCCTTGGAAAGTATTAGAGCTTTGGATTCAACAGCTAACCCGTTTGCGCGGGCGCGACTTGCTACGCATCAAAGGCATTGCCTACACGCAAGAAACCGACTTGCCGGTCGTGATTCAAGGCGTGCAACACATTTTGCAGCCGCCAACGACTCTGTCGCGCTGGATAGACCCGCCGCCGCGCACACAAATTGTTTTTATTACCCGTAATATCAGTCAGTTACAAGTAAAAGAAAGCCTGCAAGCCTTGCTGGAGAGCCGCTCCCCCGCCGAAGTGTGCCAAGCCGCAATGATTTTATTAACCCAGGTTACGCCCCCATAACCCGACGGCTCATGCGCAAGCCGATTCAAGACCGGAAAATCAACGATAAGCAGGGTTATTTTTGCCCCATGAAAGCAAAAATATCGTCGCTACCGAGTAGCTTGTTGTAGCCTTTATTGCGCAAGCCTTCACTCAAAGACTTGTCGTTTGTCCAAAGAGGAATATCCAGCTCAATGCTTAGCGCCAGAAATGGCGTATCTTTTTCATCTATATCACGACATAATTCATAAGCGCGGGCAAGACTGTCCGGTGAGATTGCTAGTTTGGGAATTACCGTGACATCCGTGAACAGATCGCGGGTAAATTCTCTAAAGGTGTTGCCTAAGCGAGTTTTACGAAGAATGCGTTGTTCATATTTCTCGATTTCAGGGAATACGAAATCGGGAATATAAACATCCACCGCCCTGAAAATATCCAGATACACTTGTTTTCCACTAATCAAAGCGGAAAACAAGATGTTGGAATCAACAACGACTTCCATTTATAAATCCAAACCGCGTTTATAGTCTTGCCAGGTATCGGCGCGGACTTTTTCCAATGCGTCTTGATAATCAGCTTCGGTATAATTTGCTTGGATTTCTTTGGCTAAGCGGGAAAATGTCTCGCGCAATCGCAAGTGTTTTAGGCTGGCTTGGAGTTCTCTTTCAATGGCTTGTTTGCCAAAGTTCAGCAGTGTTTGCTCAGATACTTCAATGGTCAGTTGCATATAGGTTTCCTTTCAATTTTAGAACTTGTTGCAGAATAATCCCGCTACAGGCTATTTTCTCTGCTTGCTGACACTCTGCTGATGATTCATGCGTAAGCCAACACCCAGCGCCGCTAGGACTAATCCTGCCAATAAACCCCACAATAGTTCGGATTTATCTGGTAAACCTATGGGCAGAAATGCGCTGCCGAAAATCAAGCCGACCCCTGCGTAAAACAGCAGTCGCCCTAGCCACAAGCGCCAGCCAATAGGCTGTTGCAGCAAGGCTGGCAATTGCCTGCGGATCAAATACCAGAAAACCAGCGCCAGCGTCCACAGCAACAGCATGATGCCCAGCAGCCAAGGGCTGGTGTAGGGCTGTAGGCTGGCTAGATAGGCTTGTTTGGCTTCTAAGCGTTCTTCCAATAGCGCGATCTGTAGCAGAACGGGTGAACTCATCTGTTCTACTGCAGGCAGGCGTTGCATTTGTTGATTAACTAATTCTTTTTCTAGGTTTTTTTCTACCATGTAAGCCCTTGCATGATAGCTTTCGAGTTGGGCGCTGAGATACATAAAAGACACAATCATCGCTAGGCTGATGCTAACAAAATAGGCAATTTTTAGTTTCATGCAGAGGTTTCCGGCGTTGTTCTGGCGGTTTGAAGAAAGGCTTCAAGCGCGGCAACGCTTTTCGGTAGTGCGGCGGTCAAGACGCGGTTGCCCTCTTCTGTCACTAGCACATCGTCTTCAATGCGTACGCCGATATTCCAATATTTTTCCGGCACACCCGAGAGTCCGGCTGGGATGTAAATGCCCGGTTCAATGGTCATGACCATGCCAGGTTCTAAGTCGCGCCATTCGTCATGCACCTTGTATTCACCTGCGTCATGCACGTCCATGCCGAGCCAGTGTCCAGTGCGGTGCATGAAAAAGCGTTTGTACGCCTCTTCTTCTATCAACACGCGGGGTTTGCCAAACAGCAGTCCCAGCCGGCATAAACCTTCAGTGATGCTTTCTACAGCAGCGCGGTGTGGATCGATCCAGCGATTGCCCGGTTGTACGGCAGCGATGGCTGCGGTTTGTGCGGCTAACACCAGTTCGTAAATTTCTTTTTGCGCTGCGGAAAAACGCCCATTGGCAGGAAAAGTACGAGTAATATCAGAGGCATAGAATTGGTATTCTGCGCCCGCGTCAATCAGCACCAGATCGCCATCACGGATTTGTGCGGCGTTTTCTGTGTAATGCAGAATGCAGCCATTTTCACCGCCGCCGACTATGGGGGAATAGGCGGTTTGTGCGCCGGCTTCCAGAAAGCTGTGCTGAATCTGTGCAGCAAGCTGATATTCCCAAACCCCCGGGCGGCAATACTGCATTGCCCGCCGATGCGCTTGCATGGCGATGTCTGCTGAGGCTTGTAGCGCCTCGATTTCTGCTGGGCTTTTGAACAAGCGCAGTTCGTTGAGCAAATGATCCAGATGTACGGTTTCTGCGGGCGCACATACGCCTTCGCGCACCCGTGAACGTAAATTATTTAGCCAATCAGTAACTTGTGCATCAAATTCTGGGTAATAGCCCATCGCATGATACAGACGACGGCACCCTTCCATTAAGCCGGGAATGATTTCGTCTAGGTCGGTGATGGGAAAGGCGTCATCTGCGCCGTACAGTTCACAAGCGCCTTCCAGCCCAGCGCGGCGCCCATGCCAGCTTTCCTTTTCCTGATCTCGTTCGCGGCAAAACAGCAAAAATTGCCCTTGTTCGCGTTGCGGAATCAGCACAGCAAGCGCCTCCGGTTCAGCAAAACCGGTAAGATAGTAAAAGTAACTGTCTGGACGATAAGGATATTCCACATCGCGGTTGCGGTTTTTCACGGGAGCGGTGGGGATCAGCGCCATGCCGCCAGGACCTATCATGTCCATGAGTTCTTGACGGCGGCGGGCAAATTCGGATGCGTGCATGATGGATTCAGTGGTTTTTTAACGGTGAATTGGTATAGGTGTGTTTGGAAAAACTGCTTTTACGGCAACCTACAAAAATGCAGAACAATGACGTTTTAGCCACGCATTTTTGCGCGTCTTTTGCTGCGGTATTAGACTTGTTGCGACATAAATCCAGTAAAAATGCGGAGTTCGAGAATATA
>DYPD01000115.1 GCA_020720115.1 Thiomargarita sp.
AATTGAAAAAGGCACAAGCCCTGATTGCCCAGACCGGCTATCACCGCCGCGATGCCGAAGCCGCAGAGCTGGCAGCGGCGTTGGCGGGGTAGTGCATCCTTGTATCTACGCACTAGGCGCACTGCCATTAAGTTAAGCACTGAGTCGTAGCTGTCACCCGCTCCCTGAGCCTGCGATGTGCTGAGCTTGTCGAAGTATCGAAGGGTAGCGGGTGACAGCTACGACGGGCGTTGTGCAAGATTTTTTCGTTACCCTTCGACAAGCTCAGGGAACGAAAAAATCTTGCACAACGCCTTAAGTTAATGGCAGTGACGCACTAGGCGGGGCTTGCAATCCGGCACAAAGTTTCTATACTGCACCCCGCTTGAAACTGCTCTCAGGGATGTTCATTAAGTGATTAAAAATCAATCGTTTGCATAAGGTTGGATAGAACAAAAAATGCAGTTTCTGGCGGGTATGAGTATAGTAACGCTGTTTTGGCTTTCCTCCCCTTACCTAGAAAGAGTTCCGCGCATGATTAAGATTGCACAGCAGGATTGGTTTATCGAGACCAACACGGGCAGCGCCATAGGGCTTGCGCTTCAGGCTAAACTGCATGAAGAGCGTAGCGAGTATCAGAAAATCGAGGTGTATGCGACTGAAACCTTTGGACATTTGATGGTGATTGATGATTGCACTATGGTGACGCAGCGCGATAATTTTATTTATCACGAAATGATGACGCATCCGGCGCTGTTTACTCACCCCAATCCGCGTCGGGTGGTGATTATCGGCGGCGGGGATTGTGGTACTTTGCAGCAGGTGTTGCTGCATCCAAGCGTGGAAAAAGTCACGCAAATTGATATTGATGAGCGCGTGACGCGCCTGGCGGAGCAGTATTTCCCTGAGTTGTGTGCGAATAACGGTGATCCGCGTGCGGAGTTGTTGTTTGCTGATGGGGTGCGCTGGATTCAGGAATCTCCGGCGGGAAGTGTGGATTTGATTATTGTGGATAGCACTGATCCTGTGGGTCCGGCGGCGGGGTTGTTTTCTGCGCCTTTTTTCCGCGATTGTTTGCAAACCTTAGCGCCAGGTGGGATGGTGGTGCAGCAGAGTGAATCGCCGTTGCTTCATGCGCAAAGCATTATCCAGCCAATGCACCGCGAAATGCGTAAAGCGGGTTTTGCGCAGACGCGCACGCTGTTGTTTCCTTTGTTTATTTATCCGAGCGGTTGGTGGAGTGCGACTATGGCGTGTAAGGACGGAGAGTTTGCGCCTTTCCGTGCGGCGGATGCACGCAATAAGCCTTTTGCGACTCAGTATTACAATGCGGATGTGCATCAGGCATGTTTTGCGCTGCCGAATTTTTTGCAGGCGTTGTTAGCGGATAGTTAAGTGTGTTTTGCCCGCCATTGGCAAACACGGCGGGCATTGGAGTTTTAGCGGGTTTTGAAAAAAGCCACTATTTCTTGCAAAAGATTGGCTTGTGCGTTCATTTCTTCAGCAGTGGCGGCGAGTTCCTCGGAAGAAGAGGCAGTTTGCTGCGTGACCAAATCCAGTTGTCCCATTGCATCATTGATTTGCTTGACGCCATTGGCTTGTTCGGCGGAAGCGGCGCTGATTTCTTGTACCAGGTTGGCGGTTTCGATGATGCTGGGGACGACTTTTTCCAGTAATTTCCCAGCTTTTTCTGCAATTTCTACGCTGTTACCCGCCAATCTGCGAATTTCTTGGGCGGCGTCGCGGCTGTGTTCGGCTAAACGTCGTACTTCAGTGGCAACCACGCTAAAACCGCGTCCGTGTTCGCCAGCGCGTGCGGCTTCAATTGCGGCATTGAGTGCTAACAGATTGGTTTGGTAGGCAATTTCTTCCACTAGGTTGATTTTTTCAGCAATTTCGCGCATGGCTTGTAGGGTTTCGGCAACGGCTTGTCCCCCTTCTTGGCTTTGTGCTGCGACCCGTTTGGCGTTGGTTTCGGTAAAGCGGGCGTTGTCGGCGTTTTGCTGAATAGAGGCGTTCATTTCTTCCAGCGAGGCGCTGGTTTGCTCGACGCTGGCGGCTTCTTCGCTGGCGAGTTGGCTTAAGGATTGGGCAGTGCTGCTGACTTGTCCGGTTGCCTGGGCTAAATTTCTAGCGTTTTCGTGTACGCCTTCAGCGACTTTACGCAGTTTTTCTACCATATGATTAAAAGTGGTTGCCAGTTGACCGGCTTCGTCTTGCTGCTGAATGTCTAATGTGCGGGTGAGATCGCCATCGGAGATTTTTTCTGCAAATTCAATACTTTGTTTTATCGGACGGCTGATGCTGGGGGGAATAAAGATGACTAGCAGCAGGCTAACAAACACTGCTAAAACGGTGATTTGGATAATGGTTAGGCGGGTATCTTGGGCAGCACTGAGCATTTTTTCTTCGGATAAGATGTGTTCGTTGGTGATGCTTTGCAGTTTATCAAAGTGCTGTTTCATGTTTTCCAACGCTGAGCGGGTTTGCTGGATATAGACTTTTTCTGCTTCTTGTTTGCCTTGGTTGTTGGCTTCTGCGTGTTTGAGCAGGATATCTAAATAGCCTCGCACTTGCGTCAGTTGCGGGATGAGTTGATCGGCATAGAGCGCACGGGCTTGCAAGCTGTTAGTATTGTGCAGTGCGGCATCAATCTGGCTGGCGGTTTCGTGTAGGGCTTTATGCGCGGGTTCTAATTGCTTGAGGGTTTGCGCAAACTCTGTGTCTGTGTTGGTGAGCGTGTGCTCCTCTGCATAAATGAAAAGCCCTAGATCGCAACGGCGGTAATCGAGTTCTACTGTGAGCGCCTGTTTTTGTTCCAAAATGCTGTCTTGAATTTGGCTTGCCCAGAATAAGTGCGAGGTTTGGTGTTTTGCTAGGGCGGTGGGCAGCTTGAGATCGGCACGACGGAACAGGGTTTTGATGTTGACGGCAGATTGGTGTAGGGCGATGTGCGGGGCTTCAATGGCATCTAACACGGGTTTTAAGGTGGGAACACGGGCTTCTGCTTGTTGCCGTCCACTGCCGTAATACCAGTCTCCGAAGGCGCATTGATGGTGATCGAGTTCGATGTTTAGGCTTTTTGAGTCTGGATCGTTAATAAAGGCGCTTAATTGTCCTGCCCATTCTAGGTGATCAATTTTTTGTTGCAGGGTTTCGCCGCGCATTTGGTTGCCTTGTACGACTTCCATGCCGTTACCCACGATCTGGTTAATGCCGAGAATAGACCAGAGGCTAACGAGCAACAGCAATATCAGCACAGCACTGATACTAAAGAAAATTTTCAGACTTAAACGCAGATTATTCCAAGCTTTTTGCATGAGGGTGCTCCAGGTAAGTTAAACGGCGTTATTCTACTGTTTTATTGATTGCCTGGCAGGGGTTTCAACGACAGCAACCAAAGTCGCTCTGCGTACCAGCAAGGATGCTTAAAAAAATCAGTATGTTGTATCAGCGATTTGTGCTTAGTAAAGCGCACCGATGGATTGTGAAAAACACCTTAATGATTTGGATAAAGGTATGAAAGTGAAGGTTTATTTTTGGCATTGGCTGATCGGCTTGGCGGTGTTTGGGCTGTTGAATTTATCTGTGGTACAAGCCGCTAAACCTAAAGATGCGCCGCATTTGGTGTATACCACCCAGGTTAAACATCAAGTATTGCAGGAAAATCTGATGTATACAGGTACTTTAACTGCGCAGAGAATTTTTCGTCTCTACACCCAAGAAGGCGGGCGCGTCCTTGAGTTGCCTTTTTACACAGGGGATCGGGTGGAAAAAGGGGCGCTGTTGTTGCGCCTAGACGACCGACGTTTGCAAATCGCGCTCTTGAAAGCCAAAGCCTCGTTGCAGCAATTGCAGCAGGATTTGCGTCGTTTGAAAAATCTGGCGAAAAACAAGCTGGTAGCAGACGACGAGCTGGCGCGGGCGGATACTGCTGTGACTTTGGCGGAAACCGATGTGCGTTTGTTGCAAGTGCGCCTGGAAGAGATGCGCTTTTCCGCGCCTTTTGCGGGTATCTTGAGTGCGCGTTTGGCTGAGCCAGGTGATGTGATTTCTTCTAATACGCATGTGTTGACGGTGCTTGATCCGACGGCTTTGCTGATTGAAGTGCCGGTAGCTGAACAGCATCTGGCGCGGTTGCGTGCTCAGCAGCAGGTACAGGTACAAATTGATGCGCTGGGTACTGAAGCCTATACCGGGCGCATTGTGCGTATTTATCCCACGTTGGATGCCCAAACGCGCCAGGGCACTATTGCAGTGCAGTTGGCACAATTGCCGACTGGCGCAAGAGCTGGACAATTTTGTCGAGTGCGTTTTGAACTCCGGCGTGAGGCGGCGCTGAGTATTCCTTTTGCTGCGTTGCGTCGTGATCATGAGGGAGAGTTTGTGCTGGTGTTGGAGGCTGATAACAAGGTGCGGCGTCAAGCCGTGCGTAGCGGTGCGCAACTGGATCAGCGCATTGAAATTCTGGACGGCGTGGAGGCGGGGCAGACACTCATTAGTCGAGGTTTTTTGGGCTTAAAACCAGGGCAAACAGTACAGCCTGCGGGAGAGGAATAAGCGCATGAAACAACGCTTTCGCAGTGGCGGCTTGGCAGCTTGGTCGGTGCATCATCCGGTGGGCGTAAGCATGATTTCTTTGACGCTGGTGGTGCTGGGGATTTTTTCGCTGCAACATTTAGGCATGGATTTGCTGCCGCATATCATTTATCCCGAAGTGCGGGTGCGGGTGCTGGACTCAGGCGTGCCTGCTAATGTCATGGAAGACCGCATCACGCGCCAGCTAGAGGAACAACTGGCGATTACCGAAGATGTCATCAGCATTCAATCCCAAACCTCTGAAGGCAACAGCGCAGTAACCCTATCCTTTCCCTATGGTAAGGATATGGATGTTGCCTTGCGCGATGCCAGCACCCGCTTGGATCGGGCGCGGCGTTTTTTGCCCACCCGCATTGAGCCGCCGATTATCGTTAAGCGTGATCCTTCGCAATTGCCAGTGGCTGAGTTGGTGCTCAGTTCGGCTTTGATGGGGCCAGTGGAATTGCGCTCTTGGGCGGATTATGAATTGTCCAAATGGTTTTTGAATTTGCCTGGTGTGGCGGCGGTCGAAATTGGCGGCGGTTTGGAGCGCGAAGTGCAAATTTTGCCAGATCAGCGTCGCTTACAAGCCTTGGGGTTGAGACTGCAAGATTTGATGGACGCGGTGCGCGAGGAAAACCTGGATACGCCGCTGGGACGTTTGTTTATGCCCGATCAAGAAGCCAGTGCGCGACTGGCAGGGCGCATCAGTAACCCGGCAGAATTAGCGGAAATTCCGATTCCCGTCGCGCAAAAATACAGCGCCCAGCCAGTGCGGCTGGGCGACGTGGCGCGTATTCTCGATACACATCAAGACGAAAAATTGCGCATTCGTTTGAACGGGATGCCAGGCGTGAAGCTCTCTATCCAAAAACAACCGCAAGCCAATACGGTCGCTGTAGTAGATGCACTACGCGAGCGCCTGGATTGGTTGCGCGAACGCAAACTCTTGCCAGTAGATGTGCAACTGACGGTGGTGGGAGATCAAGCCTTGTATGTGCGCAACGCCCTGAGCAATGCCGTGTATGCCGCTTTGAGCGGCGCGGCGTTGGCGATGCTGGTAGTGTTCCTGTTTCTGGGCGATTTGCGCCGTACTCTGGTAATTGGCACTGCCATTCCTATTGCTTTGATGGCGACTTTTTTCTTTATGAGCTTGGGCGGTTTAACCTTAAATATCATGACCTTGGGCGGACTTGCGTTAGGTGTGGGCATGTTAGTGGACAGTGCCATTGTGATGTTGGAAAACATCACGCGCCAAACCAACGAACAACCCAATAGTGTTGAACACCCCGCCGTCATCGCCGCACAACAGGTCAACAGCGCCATTGTGGCTTCTACCAGCACGAATTTAGCCGCTATTTTGCCGTTTTTGTTCATCGGCGGTTTAGTCGGGTTATTGTTTCGTGAATTGATTTTTACCATCGCGGCGTCCACCCTCGCCGCTATGTTGGTGGCTTTGACCCTAGTGCCGGCGTTGGGAGCAAAAGTGCCATCGCGTCCGGTGCAAGAAAATGCCCGTCCTAATGGGTTCATACGCTTGTATGTCTGGTTTTTAGGACGCCTGCTGCCGTTGCGCTGGCTGGTCATCATCGGCTTTTTGCTGGCGCTGGTGTTCAGTGTCCCGATATTGCAAAACAGCAAGCAGATTTTTTTGCCGGATATGGATGAAGGACTGGTCACTTTGTCTGTGCGTGCCGAGCCAGGCATTGCTTTGGATACGATGGACGACACAGTGGCGCGGATTGAAAGCCTACTGCTGGCTGACCCACAGATTGAAAGTGTGTTTTCGCAAATCGGGGGTTCAGTCTTTGGGCGCTCCCAGTTTGAAGCCAGTCACCGTAGCTCCCTGAGCTTGCAATTGCGGGCGGTAGCGGGCGAAAAGCTGGATTCTCAAGCCTGGATGAAACAAATGCAGCGGCAGATTGACACATTGCAACTGGTGGGCGTGGAAGTGCGAATGCGTTCGCCTGGGATTCGCGGGATTCGTTTAAGCCAAGGCGATGACGACATCAGTTTGCGTATTCAGGGCAAGGATCAGGAACAATTGCGCCTACTGGCAGAACAGTTTACTGCCGCCTTACAAGACCTAAAAGGCATTCGTAACCTCGCCCACAGCTTGGAAGACAGCAGTCCAGAACTTAGCATCCAAGTTGATCGGCAAAAAGCCACTGCGCTAGGCTTTAATCTGGAGAGTATCGGCGACACTGTGCAAGTGTTATTGAATGGACAAGTGCTCAGCGATTTTATTGATCATGACCGCCCGGTAGAAATCCGCTTGCGTATGCCGCGCCAGGACTTACGCAGCCCAGAAGCGTTGAGCGACGTGCTGCTTTACAACGACGCTGGACACGCGGTGCGCTTAGGCGAATTGGCAGAAATTCAATGGCAACTCAGCCCAGCGCAAATCACCCGTGATCAACAACAGCGCATTGTCGAGATCAGCGCCGGTTTGACTGGAGAAAAGGCACTGAGCGAAGTCATGCGAGAAATTGAACAACGCTTAAGCCAGGTTGAATTGCCCTCTGGCTACTTGTATTACGACGGCGGCGCGGGAAAAAGCTTGCAAGAAGGGCAGCAAATGAGCTTTATCCTGTTGGGCTTGGCGATTTTTCTAGTGTTTGTGGTCATGGCGGTGCAATACGAATCTTTACGCAATCCGTTCGTTATTTTGTGTAGTGTGCCCTTTACTGTGACAGGCGTAGCCTTGGGAATCTACACCCTGGATATGCCTCTGTCTATGCCGGTTTGGTTAGGGCTTATCATGCTCTCTGGCATGGTGGTCAACACCACCATTGTGTTAGTGGAAACCATCGAACAACAAAAAGAATTAGGCGTCGAAGTGGCTGTTGCAATTCTCACTGCTGCGCGTTTGCGTCTGCGTCCGGTGATGATGACCACGCTCAGCACCGTGCTGGGTTTGCTCCCTTTGGCGCTAGGCTGGGGACAGGGCGCGGAAATGTTACAACCTTTAGCTGTGACTATCGTGTTTGGATTAAGTTTTTCGCTGTTGGTAAGCCTGGTGTTAGTGCCTATGATGTATCAGGTTTTAGGCAATTAAGAACACCATTGTGAGCAATAAAGAAGTGTTTTTGTTGCACTTGTTGGTAAATTTTGCTTGACAGTAAGCTAGACTATGAGTACATTACTCGGCTTTTCCGAAGCCCGCTACATTGGGGCTTATAATGAATTGATGAAGAAGCTGCCGCGCTTTTAACTTTTTAGGATGCGCGGTTTTTTATACTTGTTGGAGTGAGCATGGCTACAATCAACCAGTTGGTGCGTAATCCCCGGCGTCCGCAGAAAAAGAAAACTAATGTGCCTGCGTTAGAAGCCTGTCCGCAGAAGCGTGGAGTATGCACTCGTGTTTATACCACCACCCCGAAAAAGCCAAACTCCGCGATGCGTAAAGTGGCGCGTGTGCGTTTAACGAATGGCATGGAAGTGAGTTCTTATATCGGTGGTGAAGGACATAATCTTCAAGAGCACTCGGTGGTCTTAATTCGTGGCGGTCGTGTTAAGGATTTGCCCGGTGTGCGTTATCATACGGTGCGCGGTAGTCTGGATACGTCCGGCGTGAAAGATAGAAAGCAAGGGCGTTCTAAGTACGGGGCTAAGCGTCCTAAGTCTTAATCATTTAGATAAATCAGGTTGGATAAGTTATGCCTAGAAGACGTGTTGCAGCTAAACGAGTTATTTTGCCCGATCCTAAATTCGGGGATGAAACTGTTGCGAAGTTTATGAATATGGTTATGGAGCGCGGCAAGAAGTCCGTCGCTGAGCGTATTGTATATGGTGCTTTGGCGCGTATAGAAGAACGCAAGAAAAGCGAATTAGCTTCGCTCGAAATCTTTAACAAGGCGCTGGATAATGTGCGTCCGGTAGTTGAGGTTAAGTCTCGCCGCGTTGGTGGTTCGACTTATCAAGTGCCAGTAGAGGTGCGTCCAGTGCGTCGTACCGCATTAGCAATGCGCTGGATTGTTGATGCAGCGCGTAAGCGTAGTGAAAAAAGCATGGATCAGCGTCTTGCTGGAGAGTTGATGGACGCCTTTGAAAATAAAGGCTCGGCAATGAAAAAGCGTGAAGATGTACATCGCATGGCGGATGCCAACAAAGCTTTTGCGCATTTTCGCTGGTAGGTTTCTAACTCTGAAATTATTTTAGCAACGGAAGGTTATTGACGTGGCACGTAAAACACCTATTGAGCGTTACCGCAATATCGGCATTATGGCGCATATTGATGCAGGAAAAACCACCACTACTGAGCGTGTGCTCTTTTATACCGGTGTTTCCCATAAAATCGGTGAGGTCCATGACGGTGCTGCGACTATGGACTGGATGGTGCAGGAACAAGAGCGCGGTATTACCATTACCTCGGCAGCAACTACCTGTTTCTGGAAAGGAATGGGGAAGCAGTTTGAAGAGCACCGCGTTAATATTATTGATACACCAGGGCATGTTGACTTCACCATTGAAGTAGAGCGTTCTTTGCGCGTATTGGATGGTGCTTGTGCGTTGTTTTGTGCGGTTGGTGGAGTTGAACCGCAATCGGAAACTGTTTGGCGTCAAGCAAATAAATATGGTGTGCCACGTTTAGCCTTTGTAAATAAGATGGATCGTGCTGGCGCTAATTTCTTGCGTGTTGTGGGTCAACTTAAAACCCGTCTTGCTGCTAACCCGGTGCCCCTGCAATTGCCTATAGGTGCTGAAGAGAAGTTTGAGGGTGTGGTTGACTTGATAACCATGAAGGCTATTTACTGGGATGATTCAACTCAGGGAATGCAATTTGAAGAACGCGATATTCCAGCAGATATGCAGGAGTTGTGTGTAGAATGGCATGAGAAATTGCTCGAAGCAGCGGCTGAATCTTCTGAAGAGTTGATGGATAAATATTTAGAAGAAGGTGATATAACCATAGAAGAGTTGCGTCACGCTATTCGTCAACGCACCTTGGCTAATGAAATTGTACCCACCCTGTGTGGCTCCGCCTTTAAGAATAAAGGCGTGCAAGCAATGTTGGATGCGGTTGTATATTACATGCCATCCCCAGTAGATGTGCCTGCTATTAAAGGTGTGTTGAATGATAAAGCAGAAACCGAAGCCGAGCGCCAGGCTTCTGATTCTGAGCCTTTTGCTGCTTTAGCATTCAAAATTGCGACAGATCCCTTTGTTGGTACTTTAACCTTCTTCCGTGTGTATTCAGGTGTATTGAATTCTGGTGATGCAATCTATAACGCGGTGAAGGAAAAGCGTGAGCGCGTTGGGCGTATTGTGCAAATGCACGCTAACTCGCGTGAAGAAATTAAAGAAGTATGCGCAGGTGATATTGCAGCAGCAATAGGTTTAAAAGACGTTACTACGGGTGACACGCTGTGCGATTTGAATAATGTGATTACTCTGGAGCGCATGGAATTTCCTGAGCCAGTTATTTCTGTAGCAGTAGAGCCGAAAACTAAAGCTGACCAGGAAAAAATGGGTATTGCTTTATCAAAATTGGCAGCGGAGGATCCCTCTTTCCGTGTTTCTACTGATGAAGAATCTGGTCAGACCATTATTTCCGGCATGGGCGAGCTGCATCTGGATATTATCGTGGACCGCATGAGACGTGAGTTTAATGTTGAGGCTAACGTGGGTGCGCCGCAGGTTGCATACCGTGAAACCATTCGTCAAACCGTTGAAGTGGAAGGTAAGTTTGTTCGTCAATCAGGTGGTCGTGGTCAATATGGTCATGTTTGGCTGCGCTTAGAGCCTATGGAAGCAGGTGGTGGTTATGAATTCGTCAACGAAATTGTCGGCGGTGTAGTACCTAAAGAATACATTCCTGCCGTTGATAAAGGTGTTCAAGAACAAATCGCCAATGGTGTTATTGCTGGCTATCCTGTGGTTGATGTGAAAGTGGCTATCTTTGATGGTTCTTACCATGAAGTTGACTCAAATGAAATGGCGTTTAAGATTGCGGGTTCTATGGGCTTTAAGAACGGTGCTTTGAAAGCCAAACCGGTGTTATTAGAGCCTATAATGGAAGTTGAAGTAGTAACCCCAGAAGATTACATGGGTGATGTAATGGGTGATTTGAACCGTCGCCGCGGTATTCTTCAAGGGATGGATGATATTCCTACCGGTAAATGTGTAAGAGCAGAAGTGCCTTTGGCTGAGATGTTTGGTTATGCAACAGATTTGCGTTCGCAAACCCAGGGGCGTGCCAGCTATACAATGCAGTTTGGGCGTTATGCAGAAGCGCCTGCAAGTATTGCTGGTGAGGTTATTAAGAAGAAAAAAGGATAGTTTTTTGTTGGCTGGCTTTTTAAGAAGCCAAAGGAAACATGTACGCTTTTCACCTTTCACCTGGATATGGATTTGAGTTTGGCGTACAGTTTTCTGTGAGGAATTAGGTTCTTTAATAATTTAAACTCGCGATTGTGACTCTGATATAAGGGGTGTTACTGTGTCTAAGGAAAAATTTGAACGCGGCAAAGCGCACTTGAATGTAGGCACCATTGGTCATGTAGATCATGGGAAAACCACTTTGACGGCTGCCATTACCAAAATTATGGCGCAAAAATTCGGCGGTGAATTCAAAGCCTACGACCAGATTGATAAGGCGCCTGAAGAGCGTGCTCGCGGCATCACTATTGCCACTGCACACGTTGAATATCAATCAGCAGTGCGCCATTACGCGCATGTAGATTGCCCCGGTCATGCCGACTATGTAAAAAACATGATTACGGGCGCAGCACAAATGGATGGCGCTATCCTGGTAGTTTCAGCGGCTGATGGACCTATGCCGCAAACCCGTGAACACATTCTACTGTCACGCCAAGTTGGTGTACCCTATATCGTCGTGTTTATGAACAAAGCCGATATGGTAGACGACGACGAATTGCTTGAACTGGTAGAAATGGAAGTGCGCGAGCTGCTTTCCATGTACAAATTCCCAGGCGATGACACGCCTGTGGTGATAGGTTCAGCTTTGCGTGCGTTGGAAGGCGATCCCAAATACGTTGAAGCCATCTACAAATTAGTTGAAGCGCTAGATACCTATATTCCCCAGCCTGTGCGCGATACTGACAAACCCTTCCTGATGCCGATTGAAGACGTATTCTCAATTGCAGGTCGTGGTACAGTTGTCACCGGACGTGTCGAACGTGGTCGTGTCAAAGTCGGTGAAGAAGTTGCCATTGTCGGTATTCACGACACAGTTAAAACCACCTGCACCGGCGTAGAAATGTTCCGCAAACTGCTTGACGAAGGAACAGCAGGTGATAACGTTGGGGTATTATTGCGCGGAACAAAACGCGACGAAGTAGAACGCGGACAAGTATTAGCAAAACCCGGTACTATCACCCCACATACCTACTTTGAAGCAGAAGTTTACATTCTCAGCAAAGAAGAGGGCGGTCGTCATACCCCATTCTTTAATGGCTACCGTCCGCAATTCTACTTCCGTACCACCGACGTAACAGGTTCAGTAGAACTGCCTGAAGGCGTTGAAATGGTCATGCCAGGCGATAACCTCAATATGAAGGTTAAGCTGATAGCGCCCATTGCGATGGAAGAAGGTTTGCGTTTTGCAATTCGTGAAGGCGGTCGCACTGTAGGTGCGGGCGTGGTTGCGAAAATTTTCGAGTA
>DYPD01000014.1:0-7279 GCA_020720115.1 Thiomargarita sp.
TGTAGAAACATGAGGCTTGCCTTTGTATTTATTTTTTGGAGCTGGCGTTTTTTTAACACCGCGTTTATTTTTTTCTCGTTCCCACGCTCCTTGCGTGGGAACGCCTGCTGCGTCGCTCCAGCGATGCGGCAACCTTACTCAAGCCGGCAATGCTTTTTTCTCGTGCCAGCGTTCTGCACGGCACGAGTGACGCTATCGCCTACGCGAGCTTCAATATCAACAGTGCCTAAAATACGCCTGAAACCAATCATGGCGAAACGCATAACCACCGCTACGAGGAATCAACAAATGCAATTCATTCGCCTGTTCTAAAAAAGCCGGATAATGCAAAGGCGCGAGATGTTCCCGATACAAGACCCAGCGCAATGCCAGATGCTTAAGCACTTCAATGCCGCCATAAAAGAAAAAGTCTAAAATAATCCCCAACGGCATTCCTACCCGCAAACCAAAACTCAAACTGCCCAGCCAGCCTAAACGCATGAAGCCAAGCCATGTCACCAGCAGCGTCAGGGTCATGCCGATCAACAACATCATACGCAAACTCCGCTTTAACGCGACTTGTAATTTTTGCGTAGAAAAAAACACCCGTTCCTCCCAATCCTGTTGCGCTTTTGCGTGATACGTCAAATACGCCAAAGTAAAACTCAAGCCCACTGCCAAGCCATTCAAAACCGCCAACGACAAGCTCAAACTGGGAATAATCTGACGAAACGCTAACATCAACCCCACGCCGATAGGCATAAACAGCAAACCTAACCACACATGGCGAGTCTGCTGAAACAGCCGTGCAAGCGTAAAACGCGCATCTTGTCCCAACGCGATGATCTGCGGATTAGTATGCACAGGATCAGTCATCAAGCCCAACATAACCCCCAAAATGCCATAAAAAGTAGCGGCAAAGAAACTCCACTGCGCACCATCCATCAACCAGCCCGTGAAACCCATAAATATCGCCAAATAACCCCCAAGAAACAGCGAAAAATCCAAGCGTCCGCTCAACAAAAACAACACACGGCTCAAAGTCAACGCGATCAGCACCCCAAGACACGCATAGACCATCACAAAATTCAGCTTATCGCCCCAATCGCCGTATTTATCCCAATATTGAAAAATGTCATGCACCGCATAGAAAAACCCCTCCGTCACCGGTGGTTTAGGAAGCTCAATAACTTGATTCGCAACCCGTTTTCCAAAAATCAACCCCGCCACGCTCCCCATCATCAAACCAAACACCGTTGCAAAAATAACCACAAAAGCACTTTGATAGCGTTGCTGTTGAACCGGCGTAAGCAAACGCGGCGACAAATGCTCCAAATGAAAAGTCTCTCCCATATTCAAATAACGAGCAAGATACGCAAGCCAGGTTTCAACGTGCTGTGGCGAATAAAGCGATTTCTTTGTTGAAGAATGCGCCACATCCGCCAATTGTTCTTTCACATAATTACCGATAAGACGCTGTTTAATTTCCTCGGTAGAATCGGTAGGTGCATCCAAGATGTTTGCCGATTGCGAAGCCGTATGTGCAAACAAAGTCAATCCTAAAGGAATATGCAAAAATTCATTCAATCCACTCATTTCAAATAAATCTTTAGTATGTGCAGAAGACATTGGTGTATGCGTAGCCAAATACACCTGCGCGGCGGACTGCGTAAGCGGCTGCAACAGTGCCTCCGTGCGAAAATAAAAATCCACAGCATTTTCGCTCATACTCAAAAACTGACGATACGCAACGCGATACTCTTCAGGGCGGCTTGCCAAAATAATCCCGCCAAGATGCGCCCCACCACAGTCACTGACAAAACGACCCAAGCGTTGCAAATACACCGGACGCTGCAACGGCGGCAAATTATCAAAACCATCCAGCAACAACAAACACTGTTGCGCATTAAGCAACTGCTCAAGATACCTACCACCGCGCTTTCCCCCCACCCCCAAACGCACCAACCGATACTTCAGCCAAGCTGCAAACGCCCCACCGCGCCGCGCCCAATCCGCCAAATGCAACACCAAAGGAATCGGCTTCTCAACATCCTCACGCGCCTGCTGAATCAACGCCTGCGCCAAATGGCACAACACCAGCGTTTTCCCCATACCCGCCTCGCCCAACAACACCGCAAACCCATAACTTTTTTCCAAAAACAACGGCAACAAAGCAGGATCACGCGCCTCAACTTGAATCCCACTCCACAAACTACCGCGCTGCACACTGACCGACGTAGAAATCCAACCGCTGCGATTATTCTGCAACACAACTGCACATTCCTCATCCGTTTTATTCAACAAATGACGGCGCAAATAAGACGGCAAACGTCCCTCAACAACGGGTTGAAAAACCATCGGTTGAACCGACACCATTTGATGAAACATCGGCGAATGAACTTTATCCGTTGCTTTCTGCAAAACCCGCTGCACTTGCTGCTTAAAAGTAGCGCGTTGCTCTTTAATCCAACTACGCACCAACGGCGACAACCACAAATCACCACGACAGGCTTGCTCAATTTCAACAAAAAAGACGCACCATGCAACTCACGAATCTTCTCAAGCTCGCATGACTGCAAAGCCTGTTCTAAACAAGTTGCAGTACAAGGCAATTGAATGATCAACGCCTGACGCGAAGCACCGGTTTTACCCGCAGGAACAAACTCAGGTGCTTTTGCACGCAATGTACTCAAATGCGCCGAAAAAGTCTTGCGGGCTAATTGCACCTTATCCGTTCCCGTCTTTCCATCGGCTGTCAAATAGCGTTGTAAACGACTATCAACCCGATACTGATACCCCTGTTCTTTTTGCAATGCCTGCTCAATGATTGCATAATCCTCTAATTGAACATGAGCGCGTTGAAAATGAGATTTAGATAAAACCTGCCCTGTTTGCTCTTGCAAAAAATCCGTTGTTAAATACAACATCGGATTTGACGGAGACAGTGCCAGATGTCTCCACAACTGCTGATAAATGACCTGCGACAACTTAGAAAACGCATTCGGTGCAATCGGTTCTTGCGGAAAAAAGTATTGAAAAACCGCCTCACGACTGGCTGCCTCGCCGTTATGCTCAATCACCACAAACGCCGCAATCAACAAAGGCAAGGGTGCGGTCAACACAGTTTCCTCACCCTGAAGCAATTTAGCCTCACCAAACACCGACAATACCAACGCATGTTCCATTTTACTTTCCTATGTTTTCTTCCCCTGCGTGTCTGAGCATTACTACGCGACACGAACAATCCTTTTATGCTGCATTTACGCCGCCATTTTCTGCGGTACGGCGATCAGCATACTTTCGATACTTAACTGATAATCAAACTCAGACCATTCAATACCCGTATTTTGACAAATGAATTGGTACTGCTGTAATTGAACCAAAGAAAGATTTTGTAACTCTTTATACCAAGACATCGGCGTTAAAATAATCCGCCCATCTTCCAGTTCAACCCGTAGATATTGATCATCAAAGTGAACAGCTTTACCCTTGATTAAAGTATTCATTCCATTTTACCTCGAATGCGGTGTGATGTTGTTTAACAATGTCCAGTGCTTTTTTCAAGTCTTTGGGTTGCATGTGGTTATTCACTACATGTAATGTTGCCAGTTCAATTTTTACGAAATCACCGGCTTTTATAACATGAATATGCTTAGGCTCATGTTCGTTAGCGTAGAAAAAGAACTTAAAACCATTTTGGATAAGCAATGTTGGCATGTGATGTCATTTCCTCGCGCCTGCGTTCTATGCAGCACAAAAAGATCAGTGATAAATTTCCTTGCGATGCCCAATATCCACAACCAACACCACCACTTTTTGGTCTTTTATTTCACAAAGCAAACGATAATCCCCGACACGATACCGCCACATCTCTTTTAGACCGCCCTGTAAAGGCTTTCCCATCAAACGTGGATGCGTCAAAGTGGGCAACCTATTCTTAATAAAATGCCAGATTTTTTCTCGGTCTCGCTTATTTATTTTTGCTAAAGCTTTAATTGCTTTGCTAGAAATACTAATCTGCCAATTCATTGAGCATTTTCTCCGCTTCCTCTAAAGATAGAATTTGCTCCTCCCCGCTGTTTATTTTAGCAAGGACTTCTTCCGCCGCAAGCACATCCAAATAATCCTCCAAATACTCTTCCAATGCTTGTGAAATCAATGTTTCCACAGAAAGATGCTTGTGTTCTGCAATCTTCTGAAAATGCGCCAGCAATACTTCATTAACATGCACTGCATTCATCTTTATTTCTCCAAGTTAAACTTCCTCGTGCCAGCGTTTTATACGGCATGAACTATAGCAAAAGTACATTATGTTTAGAAACCAAACCTTCTAGGTTTTTAAAACCTAGAAGGTTTTTGCATAGCAAGCGTAGGTCGCATAAGCGATAGCGTCACTTGTGCTGAGCTTGCGATGCACTGAGCTTGTCGAAGTATATACGACATTCGGAAGCTCCAACCTCGCAGCATGTGTGCGACCTAGTATAAAACGCGGGCTTATCTTATCCAAGACTTATCCGAAATCGGTCTTGGATAAGTCTGTTTTTTATTCATAATAACAACAACTTAGATTATCCAAGATAGAATTTTGAGGTATTGGATTGCAGCGAGAAGGGGACTTGTTTTATCTTGAGTCCAAGCTTTTTGATTCAGGTTGAAAAGCGAGTTTGACTTTTCTTTGACTTTTATTGTTCACTACTTAATGGAGTTATATATGAAACGCTATTTAATGGCAGCCGCCATTCTTTTGTTCTCGCAACTGTCTGTTGCTGAGGATTTATTGAAATTAGATACATTGTCAGTGGGTGATAAACCCAGTTATGGCAAATATCTTGTTAAAAGCCAAAACGGGTTTCTTTCAGGTGAACCTAATGCGATTGATAATGGCTCAATTGAGTTTGATACGAGCTTTTCAGGGAACTTTGCGATGACCGCAGAATATGCTTTTGATCGTGGTGCGGAAATTCGTTTAACTGCTGAGGGCTACGAAATAAAATTGGAGGGCAACGGTAATGGTTTTCGAGTATATGTAAATGGATCACGCGCCAAAGATACTGTTACTGGTGATTATTTTGGGGCTGGCGATTGGGCTGGAAGCAAGCTTGTTCCAGAAAGCGAGTTTCATGGTAAAGTTAAATTAACTATTATCAACAACACATTAAAAACTTTTGATGCGAAAGATCGACCTATGGGCACTACTCAACTTAAAGAAAATGTCACTTATACGAAGCTAATCGTGTCAGGCATACGCCCCATTGATTCACTGGTCAGTTTAAACGTGCTTGGTGATACGGCAACGGTAAATCCCGGTACTGGCACGGGTGGCACAGGGACTACTTGCCCAACCCTGCCAACGGGCGGTACAGCAAACGCTGGTACGCCAACATTAGGCGCGAATTTGAACATGACCATTCCGAGTCTGTCTTATCAAACCTTGGGCGGCAACATGAATTTGTGGGCAGAATTGCAATTTCAGCCGACCAATGATGGTAAATTCTGGTGGACATTGACTAATTACGGTGTAAATCAATAAACGTTAAGGTGCAAACTGGAGGCACAATTAATGCGCAATTAAAACATCAAGTATAGTTGGCGTAGGTCGCATAAGGGGTAGCCTCACTTGTGCTGAGCTTGCGATGCACTGAGCTTGTCGAAGTGTCGAAGTATGCGACATTCGGAAGTTCCAAAATCGCGGATGACACAGCGCACACTTCGACAGGCTCAGTGCAACAAAAAACGCGCCTTATCCGCCTTACAGGTTAAGGGTTAAACCAAACCTGCCCAGTCTAAAAGACTCGGCAGGTTTTTTTGTGGGCGGGATATTCATTTTCCTCGTGCGCGTATTTCGCGCTGCATGAGTCGTTTCGCGCTCTGTGCTTTCTTTGTGCCTGCGCTCTATGCAGCAAACGTCGGGTGTGCTGAGCATCTTTTTGCGAAGTGCGTCAATCGCGGTACTTGTACTGAGCTTGTCGAAGCACTTGTGCTGAGCTTGTCGAAGCAAACGATGCGCTTCCTGTCGTCAGCGCACACTACCTTGCTTTATTTTTTCCTTTGGGATTAAGTCTTTATGCGCGAAGTGATGGCTTCGCGCTCCGAGTAAGGTTAACCCACCCACCGCCGCGCATTGTAAAACATCTGCATCCAAGGGCTATATTCATCCGTCCAAGTCGCGGGTAGCCAGCTATGCCGCGAGCTTAAGAAAATGCGCTCTGGGTGCGGCATGAGGATGGTGAAACGTCCGTCGGCGGTGGTGACACCGGTTAAGCCACCGGGCGAGCCGTTGGGGTTGAACGGGTAGGTTTCTGTCGGCTTGCCGTCATTATCCACATAGCGCAGTGCTTGCAGGTGGGCGGGAATCGGCGTGGTGCTGTAGGCGCGTCCTTCGCCGTGCGCAACCACGATGGGCAGGCGCGAGCCTGCCATGCCGTGCAGGAATAGCGAGGGCGAGTCGAGGATTTCTAGCATCACATAACGCGCCTCGAATTGTTCGGAGCGGTTGCGCACGAAGCGGGGCCAGTGTTGTGCGCCCGGAATCAGGTCGCGCACTTGTGCCAACATTTGACAGCCGTTGCACACGCCTAAAGCGAAGCTGTCGGTACGCTGAAAAAACGCGCTGAACTCGTCAAACGCTCGGCTGTTGTAGCGGATGGAATTTGCCCAGCCGCCGCCCGCACCCAGTACGTCGCCGTAGGAAAAGCCGCCCGCCGCCGCCATGCCTTGAAAGGCTTTTAAGGAAACGCGCCCGCTGATGATGTCGCTCATGTGGACATCAACGGACGCAAACCCCGCACGGTCAAACGCTGCCGCCATTTCCAGATGTCCGTTTACGCCTTGTTCGCGCAAGATGGCGATACGGCACTTCGACAAGCTCAGTGACCGAGAGTTTCCAGAGCCGCCTAACTCGCGCCCTTCGACAAGCTCAGGGAGCGAGTCAGGCGGTTCAGGAAACGGCTGGAGTTCAAAGGTAGCGTGCAAATGCAGCCCGGGATCGGCATCGTCTAGCCAGCGGTCGTATTCTTGTTGGGCGCATTCGGGATTGTCGCGCAGACGTTGGATATGATGGGTAGTGTCTGACCAAAGGCGGTGCAGGTCTTTGATTTGCCAATGGTATTCGCCCAGTACGAGGGTTTTATCGGGGTTGGGTTGCCCAATCACATGCACATGTTCGCCTAATCCTGTGTGGTCTGCGAAATAGTGTTGCACCGTTGCAACATCGCTGGTTTTGACTTGGATCACCGCGCCTAATTCTTCGTTGAATAAATATGGTAGGGGCAAAAAATTTGACGGTAGGGGCAAAAAATTT
>DYPD01000014.1:7379-26975 GCA_020720115.1 Thiomargarita sp.
TTCGTTGAATAAATATGGTAGGGGCAAAAAATTTGACGGTAGGGGCAAAAAATTTTTTGCCCCTACAACATTTTTTGCCCCTACAACATTTTTTGCCCCTACAACATTTTTTACCCCCGCAACATCGTTTGCCCCCGCAACATCGTTTACCCCCGCAACATCGTCGTCGGCAAACAGCGTTACACCCACATTTCCCGCAAACATCACTTCACACAAAGTCACGAATAAACCACCGTCGGAACGGTCGTGGTAAGCCAAGATTTTCGAGCGCAACGCCTGAATCGCCAAAAAGAAATCTTTGACATCCTGCGCGTCAACATCGGGCGCAACATCGCCAAGCTGTTGATAAACCTGCGCTAACACCGAGCCGCCTAAACGATTTTTGCCGCGTCCGACATCAATCAGCAGCAAACGGGTATCTACATCGGGCGACAATTGCGGGGTCAAGCAGCGCGAAATATCCGCTACCCGCGCAAATGCGGAAATGATCAGCGACAGTGGCGAAGTGACTGATTTTTCTTCGGTTCGGTCACCGAGTAGGGGCAAAAAATTTTTTGCCCCTACTCCCCACGCGGCTTTCATGGACAATGAATCCTTACCAACCGGAATCGCTATGCCCAACGCGGGACAAAATTCCATGCCCACTGCGCGCACCGTGTCAAACAAAGCCGCGTCTTCGCCAGGTTGTCCACAAGCCGCCATCCAATTAGCCGACAGCACTATGTCGCTCATCTCTTCAACGGGGGCAGCCGCTAGATTGGTTAACGCTTCGCCTATCGCCATGCGCCCCGACGCAGGCGCGTCCAGCAACGCCAGCGGGCTGCGCTCGCCCATGCTCATGGCTTCGCCCGTCATCGGTCGCTGAGCTTGCCGAAGCGTGAAACCTGATGCAGTGACGGCGCAATCAGCAACCGGTACTTGCCAAGGTCCGACCATTTGATCGCGGATGACGTGTCCGCCGACGGAGCGGTCGCCGATGGTGATAAGAAAGCTTTTGTCAGCAACGCTGGGTTGGCGCAGAACGCGCTCGATAGCCTCTGCTAAATGGATGTCTGCCAACGATAAGGCGGATACGCTTGGCTTAATCCGCCCTACGTCGCGCTGCATTTTCGGCGGTTTGCCGAGTAACACCTGCAACGGCATGTCAACGGGGTTGTGCGTGGGAACGCCCGCGTCGGTGACAACAAGCTGCTGTGCCGCTGTCGCTTCCCCCACCACCGCATACGGACACCGCTCGCGCTCACAAAGAGCGGCAAACAGCGGCAATTGATCGGGCGCGATGCCCAGCACATACCGCTCCTGCGCTTCATTGCTCCAGATTTCCATCGGCGACAAGCTCGGATCGGCGGAATGAATGTGGCGCAACTCAATCACGCCCCCACGCCCGCTGTCGTTGATCAATTCAGGCAGCGCGTTAGACAAACCGCCCGCGCCCACGTCGTGAATCGCAAAAATCGGATTTTGTGCGCCCAACCGCCAACAGGCATCAATGACCTCCTGACAACGCCGCTGCATTTCAGGATTACCGCGCTGCACCGACGCAAAATCCAACGCCTCGCCACTCGCCCCGCTGTTCATTGAAGAAGCCGCGCCGCCGCCCAAACCAATCAACATCGCCGCCCCGCCCAGCACAATCAACTGACTGCCGACGGGCATGACGCGCTTCTCGATATTCGCCGCAGTGATATTTCCCACCCCGCCCGCCAGCATAATCGGCTTATGATAACCGCGCCGCCGCCCGTTGACTTCCAACTCAAAACTGCGGAAATAACCGCACAGATTCGGACGACCAAATTCATTGTTAAACGCACTAGCGCCGAGCGGGGCTTCCAACATAATTTGCAACGCCGTCGCCATCCGTGCGGGCGTACCATAAGCATCCTCCCAAGGACGCGGCGCGTCGGGCAAATTGAGATGAGACACCGAAAAACCAGTCAAACCCGCTTTCGGCTTTGAGCCGCGCCCGGTCGCGCCCTCATCACGGATTTCCCCGCCCGAACCCGTCGCCGCGCCAGGAAATGGCGAAATCGCCGTCGGATGATTATGCGTCTCCACCTTCATCAAAATATGCCAAGGTTGGAGGCTGTAGGTATATTCGTTTTCAACACGAGAGTCGCTCCCTGAGCCTGCTGTGCGCTGAGCTTGCGATGCACTGAGCTTGTCGAAGTGTCGAAGCGTCGAAGGGGACGCAAAAGGCGCAAACACCGCCGTCTCAAACCCTTGAATCACCGCCGAATTATCATGATACGCCGACAACACCTTACCCGCATTTTCATGATAGGTGTTGCGAATCATGGCAAACAACGAAGCCTCTTGCGCCTCGCCATCAATCCGCCAATCCGCATTAAAAATCTTATGCCGACAATGCTCCGAATTGGCTTGCGCAAACATCATCAACTCCGCATCCGATGGATCACGCTGCAACGCAGTGAAATTTTCCACCAAATAATCCATCTCATCATCCGACAACGCCAAGCCCAAACTGCGATTTGCCGTTACCAACGCGGCGCGACCGTGCGCGAGGACGGGAACGGTTTGCAACGGTTTAGGCATGTGATGAGCAAACAGGGCAAGCTCTGCCTTGTCCAACAAAGCTTGTATTGAGGGGCTTTGTCGTTCCCTGAGCTTGTCGAAGGGCAACGACAAAGCCCCTTGATGCAGCAGCGCGACTTCCGTCATCCGATCATGCAGCAACGCCGCCACTGCTTGCGCATCATCCACGCCCCACACCTGCCACAACAGCCCGCGCTCAATCCGCGCAACCTGCGACAAACCGCAATTATGCGCGATGTCCGTCGCCTTACTCGCCCAAGGCGAAATCGTCCCCGGACGCGGAATCACCAACAGCACTTCGACAAGCTCAGCGCACCGCGTTTGTGCGGATGCTGACACATTTTCCAGCGGTGGCTGTACCTGCTCCGCATTAATAGTGTACTGCAACAAAGCGTGCAACACCGCCTGCTGCGTCGTATCTAAATTCCCTGTTAATTCAACAAAATGCACAAACTGCGCAAACGCTCCTTGCAGCTTAATACCCCGCTGTTGCGCGGCGTGCAGCAATTTATCGTGACGAAAGGGCGAAAGGGCGAGATCACCCAACAGCGAAAGGGTGAGTTTGTCATCATTAAAGTGTGCGGCATTGAACTTGTCAAAGGCTTGCATGGGGTTTGTGATTCCTTTATTTAGAGAAACTTGCTATAGCAATAACGCAAATAAGACACAAAAGCAGGCATTCTATTCGCATTGAGCCATGCGTGTAATTGTATTTTGTGTTGTTTTGTGGGGCTATGTTTAATGGCTTTTAGAGAAGCAGCATAAGCATTCTTACGTTCATTATTTAAACGAGGACTGCAAAGATTTAATAATCCAATGGTATAACGAGATTTCTCAGGGGCTTTCTCAGAAGCTTGAATTTCGCCAGTGTCTATATCGTAAATAAAATGCGCTGTAATCTCTGTTTGTTCTACTGGATTTAAGAATTTTTCTGCTAAAAAATCATTCTCTTTTCGATGCCCACAAGAATGATGTTGAATCCCATCATAGACGTGTTGATCAATATCTGAACACTGCCCACCATTACAAGAGACTATCAAATTGTGATACTCAAAGCGTTTGTCTGTCCACTTTGATTGTGGATAAATATGTTCTAAATGACTGTCTTCTACTTTTTCAATTTTTCTCTCACAATAAGCACATAAATTTTTCTGCTCTGCCTGTAGAATTTGTTTATGAACCTGTGCTTTTTCAGGATTTTTTAACGCATCCCAAGCCTGTTCTTCAGTTGCATGTTGCTCGGCTAATTGCGTTAAGCACTCAGGTGATTCTAGTTTCTGTATAAAGTGCATTATATTTCTCTTAACTGTTGAAGAAATGTCATTTCTTGCATAAACTCAGAATACATACTTTCTTTTTGTAAAATGCGTTGTTTTATTTCTTGTGCTTGTGCTGAGTTTTCTTCCCCATTTTCTACTAATTTACGGTATTGTCTATGTAGTTCTAGTTGCTCTCTGGGTAACACCTCAATGCCCATAAACTCGCGTAAAATGCTATTGACATCCACCCCCGCCGGCGGCGATTTTTGGTGGATAGCTTCAATGTGTTGTGTAGCAGGGTTTTTTCTAAGAAAAATCAAGTTTTCGGCGGGGGTGTCAGCGATGATATGCGGTGAATGTGTTGCTACAATGAATTGATTGTTTTCTCCAATGCTGGCATATATACGCATAATCATCTGTTGCCAAGCGGGATGTAAAGCAATTTCTGGCTCATCAATTAGAATAACAGAATTGTTAGGGTTTAATATCATTAAAGAAACCACACGACCATAGAGTTGTTTTTCACCATCGCTGAGTTGATCAATAGTGACTTTATCCCCATGCGAGTTTTTGAAAATCGGGCGGTTGAATTGCTGCGGGTCTAAATCGTGTAAGCGGGTTAATAAATCAGTTTGCACAAAATGTTGATTGAACGCATCAACAGCAGCTTGAGTGCGTTTTTTTGGATCGGGTTCGTGGCTGGTACGTTCATGAGAAAGAATAAATTCCTTGATGTAATATTCGGCGTTGCTTAGTAAAGTTTGAGATTCCACTTTATTAAAAAAATGATAAGTTTTTGTGATTTTCTGCACTTCTTTATAAGAAAAACTGAGATGAGAGGGTATGTAAATTAATTTAGGGAGAGAGCCAGCTATATCAATATTTACTACATTAGACAATACAGAATTTAAGGCTATGAGAGGATACTCCATATTTCTCTTTTGAATATATGCTGAGAGTTCTTTCTCAAGCTCAGACTCAAGTTCAAGCTCAATATAAATATTGTTTATCTGGTCTAATTCATAATCTGAAAATCGGTGTTTCTTTGAAAGAAAAATCCCCTCAAACAAGCTCGTTTTTCCCGTACCATTTGCGCCCGCAAGCACATTGACGACATTGCCATTGTCTTTTGCAGTGGGTGTGCGTGGTGCTTGAAAGTTCAAGGTCAAATCTTCCAACATGCAGTACTGTTTGATGTGAATGCTTTTGAAATACATGTTTTGTCATTCCAGTGTTTGAGGGGGGTTTGCTGATTAAGCCGCACTCATTGATCTGCTAGGCTTGTTCCAATGCTTGGTAAATACGCTCAGAAGTTCAAGCAAGCCGCCGGGTTATTTTCCAACAACAATGAATGCGCGGGTTGCGCTTAAAATCTTCCGGTAGGGTCGCGGCGCTGAGGTCTTCGCAGTGCAAATCGCTCAGTGCGGCTTGGTCGAGTTGAAAATGGCGGGCGTTGTTGGAAAACAGCAAAATGCCATCCGGTTCAAGACGGGCGACGGCGGCGCGGATGAGTTTAACGTGGTCGCGCTGGATGTCCATGACTTCGCGCATCCGTTTGGAGTTGGAAAAAGTGGGCGGATCGAGAAAAATCAGTCCGTAGCGTGCTTCGACAGGCTCAGCAAGCGGTGTAGAGCGTGCTTCGACAGGCTCAGCAAGCGGTGTAGAGCGTGCTTCGACAGGCTCAGCAAGCGGTGTAGAGCGTGCTTTGACAGGCTCAGCAAGCGGTGTAGAGCGTGCTTCGACAGGCTCAGCAAGCGGTGTGGTTAGCCACGCCATGCAGTCGGCTTGGATCAGGCGATGGTTGCGCTCGCCAAAGCCGTTGCGGGTCAGGTTACGCCGCGCCCAGTCGAGATAGGTGCGCGACATATCCACGCTGGTGGTGCTGAGTGCGCCGCCCAGCGCGGCATGGACGCTGGCGCTGGCGGTGTAGGCGAACAGGTTAAGGACATGTTTGCCGTGCGCCAATTGCCCCACCAGCGCACGGGTGAGGCGGTGATCCAGAAACAAGCCGGTGTCGAGATAATCGGTGAAATTAACCCAAAACACCGCCTTGCCTTCGCGCACTTCGTAGAATTGTCCGCTCGCCGCCTGTTTTTCGTACTGCGCCGTGCCTTTTTGACGTTGGCGGACTTTGCAAAACAGCCGCTCCGCCGGTATCTCCAGCACCATCGGCACGGTTGCCAGCACCGCTTGCCAACGCTGCTCGGCTTTAGCCGCATCAATCTGCTTGGGCGGCGCGTATTCTTGCAAATGCACCCACTGTTCGTACACATCCACCGCCACCGCATAGTCAGGCAGATCAGCATCATACAAGCGATAACACTGCACCCCCTCGCGCCGTGCCCAGCGTCCCAAGTGCTTGAGATTCTTGCGCAGGCGATTGGCAAACATCTGTGCGCCAGCACTGAGCGCGGTTAATTCTTCAGTTTTCGTGTTCATTGATGGTTGTATAGTCGGATTACTGAATATTTAAAATAAAAGATATATAAAATCATATGCTTAATAATTATAAAAATATAATTATTGAGTAATCCTACTATAAATGTGTTTTGCCATTTCGCTCATGTAGTGCCGCTAATATGCGCTAATTAAGCATTTTGAATGAAGGTGGCTGCCATCGTGTTTTCAATGAAAGACAATGCAGGCGTGAGATTTTGCTGCGGCAAGTCCAAAATCGCTTGCAGCATGGCGTAAACTCGATGACGTAGCATATGGTTATGCAAAATGTAATGTTGTCTAAACATGATCCCAGAAACACCTGCTTGATCAAAATTATGAATCGCTTGTCGCCACGCTCGGCGTAATGCCAAGATTGAAAAATCATTGGGGATTCTTACGATACCTAGTTTTTGCTGCATTTCTGGTGGAATGGCTTTATCTAAATCCAAGACCATTTCTGGAATAATAGGCACTTGACCTGCAAGAATCGCATCAAACACGCGAGTAGATAAATCTTGATCCACCGGAAGAATCAGCGTGGTTTTATACGCATTCCATTCCTGAAATTTCTCAACTTTACTCTTTTGGCTATAGCGGCTACGGTCTTCAGGCGGCATTAAAAATACATCGGCTTCGGGCATATTGTCTTTCAAATCAGCTAATACCTCAGTACGCCAAGAAAAAGGGTAATCTACATAATTGACCAGTAATTGATTACTGCGTTGCTGGGGGGGGGGGTAAAATTATTTGAAATCAATGAGTTATATTCTTCTGTTTGCCACTGGAGAGGAGCGGCGGGAACAAATTTTAATAAAATCGAAGCGGGGTTCAACAAATAACTTTTAATGTAATCATGACTGGGGAAAAGATAATCTGCGGCTAATACAGTTCTAAGATTATTTAAATGCCCTAGATGATTATCAATCATCCAATTTAAAAACAAAGCAGATTCTTTTAATTCATGGCGCATTTGCCAGCATTGTTTGCTTTCATCTGAACCATGTGTAGTAGCAATAATTATATCAACATCGGCTAGGTTTTGTTCTGGAGGAATATAATGCAAACGCGAATCAACAGCAGACAAATCCAGTTCTTCTTGTAAAGCACGTCCATCTTCAGCTTCTGTGGTTGGTGCAAATGCGGCTTGTTGTTTAATGAAACAGCAATGCGGTGTATTTGAGCTGTGTCTGGATAGTGAACAATTAAATTGATGTCCACCAGACCACAAGTTGACATAAGTAAAATAAATGCTGTCTTTCTGGGCAAGTGCTTGAGTGCTTTGCCAGATGCGTTGTAGATTGTTTAAAGGCCACATACTTTTTCTCCTGACTGCTGTTTCTGCGTCTAATAAAGCCAAGTAGGGTACGCGACATCTTTTCGTCGCGCATGTAGGATGAAAGATAACACACACCGAAACCACCGGCAAATTGCCCTTTTCCTCCCACCGCACTGTGCGATCAGCGGCGCGTTTTTTGGCTAAAAGCCCGTAGGTTAGGTTTATGAGTTAAGCCATAACATAAATTCCCAGAAAGCCTAGTTTTGATTCATCACCTCATTATGCGATAATCGTCTGTTTACTGCGTAATAGCAGTGAGCCAACTAAAAGTACAAGAAAATTTTATACAGCTTGGTACCAGGATGAGCACCTTCATGAAGATTACGAAAAAAACCGTTTTATTGCTGACTATTCCCTTGCTAATAGCTGCTTTGGGATACTTTTGGCTGACATTTAGCCCAGCACCAGAGCCTCCGCCAATAGAGGGGCTGGTGTGGCCCCAGGCTAAACCCGTACCGCCTTTTCAATTAATTGATCAGAATCGGCAGTCTTTTAATTTGCAACGTCTACAGGGCAAATGGACGCTCTTATTTTTTGGTTATACCCAATGTCCAGATATTTGTCCTATTACTTTAACCCTATTGCAAGGCGTAAAACACCAGTTAGAGACCTATCCCGACATCAACAAAGATACTCAATATGTTTTTGTTTCCGTTGATCCGGCACGCGACGATGCGGAAAAACTCAAGGGCTATGTTGAATATTTTGATCCTTCTTTTTTGGGGGTGACCGGTTCTGCTTTAGAAATCAGTGAATTAACCCGGCAGCTTGGAGTTATCTATATCAAAGTACAGCCGCCTGGTGCTGACGATACCCAGTATTTAATAGATCATTCTTCTGCGATTTTTTTAGTCAATCCTCAAGCGCACATGGTCGGTGTATTTTCTGCTCCGCATGAAACCCCTGCGCTGGTGCAGCACTATTTACAAATGCGGAATTTTTTGCAATCGCCTCCCGCTCGCTAAAATCCACTGCTGTTTTTTCTTTTCTGTTAAATCTCAATAACACAACTTATATAGCATTTGCTGCTATGCGCCAACACTGTTATATTAGGCGCGCTTGACGAAAGCTAAAGGTTTAGCAAAGAAAACAAAACTACATAACCTGTCGAGCGAGCCGGAAGACTGTTAAATACTAGGCAGAAGCATTTTGCAAAATAGGACTTAAGATCGCCTGTGTGTTCATTCTTCCTCTTGTTCCGGTATGTTGCGTTCTCTTTTTCTTAACCCTATGCCCTGATGGCTTTATCAGTCTGTTCCACAAAGCCTATGGAGTGCGCAAAATCCAGTATTCGTGCCTTAGACCTTTGTGCTAATTGCCTTTTCTAAGGTTTTAAGATGCTGATTGCTTAAATAACAGTGGTAGAACCTGTGATTTAAAGCGCGATAGCTACGGATTGACTACAGCAGGGTAAAGCAAGCCTGTGGGGTTATAGAAAACTACCAGACAGTCTTATTTGTACAAGCGAAACACGAGCAAACAGGACAACTAGGTACTTGAGCGTACCAAAATCAGAGATGCGTCAGAAATCAAGTGCAAGTACCTTAAGCGTATTTACATTTGGTTTTGTAGACAGGTCTATTGACATTTTAGAAAATTACACATTTTAGTTGAGTTTTGGGTCTACTTTAGTGGTTGCAGCATCCGTATGCTAAGACACTCCTTATAATAAGCCTAGTTGTTTGACGGCTGCTTGTTTAACAAGTGCCCATAAGCTGGCTTTATGAGCAGAAATCACCGGATACTTTAAGCCTTTTGCAAACTCCTCTAAAACCGCAATGAGGCGGGGGATAATGGGAAAAATATCAAGTTCTCATCCGCACTCTGCGCCTGATAACAGATGGCATTCAATTTTTAAGCATTGCGGCATTCTACTCGGTTGCACTGAAAGCCTCTGTCAGTCTTGATCAGGATGTTTATAGTGATACTGAAAGCGAAATTGATCTGTCTATTGATGTACAAGTGAATGTTCCGGGTTTTACCCGCCACCGATGGGGTGGCGTATTCAAGAAAAATCTGCCAAACCTTTGTGCAACGCCTGCCAACTCTCCTGCCTGCGCTCATTGTTCTGGAATCTGCCTGCTCTTACTATTTGTTGGTTAAACCTAAGCCAATCGCCAGGTCACATCACCTGTTGTTGCTTGTTGGGTTTTAACCAATACCGGCATAACCTGAAGATTTGTAAAAAACCGCCAGCAAGGATTTTACGGATTATGAAAAGAATCTTGATTAACGCAACTCAGCCCGAAGAACTACGGGTGGCAATGGTAGATGGTCAACGGTTGTACAATTTCGATATTGAAACTCGTACCAAACGTCAAACTAAATCCAATATTTACAAGGGGATTATTACTCGAATTGAGCCAAGCCTAGAAGCCGCCTTTATTGATTATGGCGCTGAACGTCACGGCTTTTTGCCCATGAAAGATGTGGCACGGAGCAGTTATTTTGACGAAGAAATGGGCGAAGAATTGGAAATTGAAGAAACTGACGAGGGCGTCAGCACTGATGATTTTGCTGACGAAGTAGCAGAATCAAACAGCGGTGACGATGCGGCAGATGATGCTGAAGCGCCGGAAAAAAAGAAAAGTGGGCGCAGACAAATTAAAGAAGTGTTGCGCGAAAAACAGGAAATCATCGTTCAGGTAGATAAAGAAGAGCGCGGAAACAAAGGCGCCGCACTCACAACCTATGTCAGCTTGGCGGGACGTTACCTGGTGTTGATGCCAAATAATCCACGTGCTGGCGGCGTTTCTCGGCGGATTGAAGGCGATGAACGTACCGAAGCGCGTGAAGCAATGGGGCAACTCAATATTCCCGATGGTATGGGTGTTATTCTGCGCACTGCTGGCGTGGGGAAATCAGCGGAAGAGCTGGCTTGGGACCTGGACTATCTCTTACGTTTGTGGGATGCCATCAACATTTCCGCAGATGGACGCCCGGGTGCTTTTTTAATTCATCAAGAAAGTAACGTGATTATTCGCGCCATTCGAGACTATTTGCGCGATGACATCAATGAAATTCTGATTGATGATCCTATTGTGTATCAGGAAGCCATTGAATTTATGCAGCATGTGATGCCGCATTTCTTGGATCGCGTCAAGTTGTATCGAGATAAAGTGCCGCTCTTTACCCGTTATCAGATTGAAAGTCAAATAGAATCGGCTTTTCAGCGCGAAGTACAACTGCCGTCGGGTGGCTCAATAGTGATTGATCGTGCCGAGGCTTTGCTGGCGATTGATATTAACTCGGCACGTTCAACCAGAGGTGGCGACATTGAAGAAACCGCTTTAAATACCAACCTGGAAGCCACTGAAGAAATTGCACGGCAATTGCGCTTGCGTGACTTAGGCGGTTTGATTGTCATTGACTTCATTGACATGCTCAGTCACCGTCATCAGCGCGAAGTCGAAACGCGCATGAAAGAAGCCCTAAAAATGGATCGGGCGCGTGTGCAAGTTGGGCGCATTTCACGTTTTGGCTTGCTTGAAATGTCGCGTCAACGTCTGCGTCCTTCCTTGGGCGAATCCAGTCATGTGCCCTGCCCACGTTGTCAAGGACAGGGCACTATCCGTAGCATAGAATCCCTGGCGTTGTCTATTTTGCGCTTGATTGAAGAAGAAGCCATGAAAGGCAAAACAGCTAAAGTCATTGCTCAAGTACCTGTTGATGTAGGCACTTATTTGCTCAATGAAAAACGCCAAGCGATTTTTGATATTGAAGGGCGGCAGAATATTGCCATCATCCTCATCCCCAACCAGCACATGCACACCCCGCATTATGAAGTGCAGCGCGTTCGTCAAGATGAACGGATGGAAGACGTGCCCAGTTATGAAAAAGCCGAGCAACCAGTGCTTGATATTGAGCGGTTTTCCAAAGAAAAAAATCTAAGTATTGAAGAACCAGCGGTCAAAGGTATTGTACCCACCTTACCAGTAGTCACGCCTCCTGTGCGGTCTAGCTGGATTAAATCGCTGTGGGAAAAACTGCTCAAGGCATTGCCGAGCAAAAAAGCATCTGTGGAAAATAAAGAACCCTTTACCCCAACCCCAAGGCGTCCCAAACCGACCAATAAAAACAAAACTCCCAACCGCAATAACAATAATCCTAAAAACAAACCTAAAGCAGAAGTGCCCTCTGTTGCACCCGTTGTTGAGCAGGAGAGTGTTGAAACTGCACCGGTCGCAGCACCTATTAAGAACGAAGCGGGGCGCAGCACTACTAGCAGCACTCTTAATAGTGCTAACAACGGCGGACCGGGGCGTCGCAACCGCCGCGGAGGACGCCGCAAATCACGTTCAAAAGACGGTAATTCTAATGGAAATGAAGCTGTTAGCGAAAGCGTTAATGAACCCGCTGATGTCAAAGAAGCCAGTTAAAGCGCCTCTTTATGCTAGAGTTTAGTTTCTATTAGATTCAGCTTAAGTGCTTGAATAAAATTCGTTAAATCTATTTTGTCGCGTAAAATACAACGCCCCGTCATGGGGCGTTGTGCGTTTTATCTTTCTATTTCATGCTGTTATAACAGTAAATCAGTTCAGCAAGCGAAGGGGTTTTAATATGACTTGGATTATGGGCATCAGTATCATCTTTCATACAGTGGCAGCCGTTGTTTGGGTTGGCGGGATGTTTTTTGCCTACCTAGTATTACGTCCAATCGCCGCAATACAACTAGAAGCACCTGCACGTCTCAGTTTGTGGCAAGCCGTATTTAAGAAGTTTTTTCTCTGGGTTTGGTTCGCCCTTCTTCTCTTATGGTTATCCGGTTTTGGCATGATTCATTTGCAACAAGGCTTTGCGCATGTGGGCTGGCATGTGCACGCCATGTTGTTACTCGCTCTTTTCATGACTTTGCTCTTTATGTACCTGGTATTTTTCCCTTACAAACGGCTGACTCAAGCAGTTGAACAACACAATTGGAGTGGTGGTAGCAAGGCGTTAGCACAAATACGCATGATAATGGCGATCAATTTAACTCTGGGATTATTAACCACTAGCCTAGGAGCGGGCGGCATGTACATACCTCTTTAATAGACCTTAATACAAAGCTGCAAACCACAGACCGGGGCTTTCAATACGGCTCAAAGTGTGTGGTTTTGGAAGGGATATTTGAGAGGGTTTGGGGAACAGGGCTTTACTTTGCTTTGAGAGGAATTAAAAACAATTAATATATTTTGCTATGGAATTTCAATTTCATTATGCTATTATAGCTAAAGCTGTTGTTATTTAATTCACTCATGCTTCAACTCTTGCCGGCAAGAAGGCTGCTCAACTGAGCCAGTGCTGACTGAGGATGAAGTGAAGTGCTCTGAGTGCGTTCATGTTTCTCAATGTTAAACCTTAATTTGGAGGGGTAAAGTAAGATGGAATCTGCATTCGATATGATCCAGTACATGTCTCTGGAAGATTTAGTCGCATTACAGAATGAAATTAACAAGTTGCTAGGAAAAAAGCAAAGCGAGCAAAAATCTAAGCTGGCTGAGCAATTTAAGGAACTGGCAAAAAAATCTGGGTTAGAGCTGGGCGTGATTACCTGGAGCGAGGAAATGGAAAAAGCGGCGAAAAAAGCCGAGCGCAAAAAGAAAAAATATCATCCCAAATACCGTAATCCAGAAAACCCAGAACAAACTTGGACTGGTTTAGGCATGAAACCGCGTTGGGTGCGTGCTCTGCTGGATCAAGGTAAAACGATGGAAGATTTGGTTATTTAATGTTGAGTTTGCCATCCATCATTAGCTTTCATTCCTTAATGCAGCAATTTCAATAACAACCTAATTCTATTAGTGTTGTTGAGGGTGATGCCTGTTTCTAACAGGCGAATCCCTTTGGTATTGAGATTTTTATTGCGCCAACGAAGCCAGAGAAAATCGCTTTCTGCTTCTTGGCGCATTGCTGTTTGTTCTGTTTGTGTTTCTCGTTTTTTTCTTCTCCCCCTCAAAACGCAAAAGCTGTGCGCATCTAGCGCCGCTAGGAGTGCGTATCCGGTGAAACAGGTGGTTTTTGCTTGCGGTAATCCCAGCCGAGGTGACGATGCTTTAGGCGTTTTGCTGTTAGCTCGATTAGCAACTTTTAAGCTGTCAGAATTGACGCTGATTGAAGACTTTCAGTTGCAGATTGAGCACGCCTTGGATTTGCAGGGACAGGCACGGGCGCTGTTTATAGACGCTCATGCGAGCTGTGCGCCGCCGTTTGTATTTACGGAGATTTTTCCTGAGCGCGATAGCAGCTATAGCAGCCATGCGTTAGCGCCGCAAGCGGTGTTGCAGGTGTATGCCAGCACTTGGCAGCAAACGCCGCCGCCCGCCTTTCTGTTGGGCATTCGTGGCTATCAGTTTGAGTTGGGAGAAGGCTTAAGCAACGCGGCAGCGCAGCATTTAACCGCAGCAGAACATTGGTTGAGAAATTGGTTGTCAAGCACTGCAACCGCTGGTAAAGATTAGCTTTTGTAGCGCAACGCCAACAGATGCGTTGTTTCCCAGCCCGCTTGCTGGTAAAACAGGAGCGCGGGGTAATTCTCTTTATCGGCAAGTAATTGCAAGCCTAACAAGCCCTCTGTCGTCGCCCACTGCTGAGCTTGTTGCAACAGAGCGCGACCTATGCCTTGACCGCGTTGCGCCGCAGTGACAACCAAATCCTCCAACACCGCAACCTCGCCGCCAGCCGCAGTTGAAATGCGCTTTTGCAGGCAGACCATGCCGACCACCGTGCCAGAGTGTTCGGCGACAAACACCTGTGCCTGTGAGGACGCCAGCAGCAGCTTCAAACCGCGTTGCTGCTTTTCTGCGTCCGCCGAGAAATCTTGTTCAATCGCAAACAGTTCTGCCAACAAAGCAGACAAGACAGGTACGTCAGTCATAGCGGCTGGACGTATGTGCCAATCATCGCGCCTCACCAGTTAAACTCAACGCCCAAATTGGCGCTGCGTCCTCGGTTGGGTAGCCCGTAGGGAAGACCCGATATTTTTGAAGAACTGTAAGAGGTTTCATCCAATAGATTATTCACCCGTCCAACTAAATACAAACCTCTGTCTATATGGTAACGCAGGGTAGCATTCACTTGCCAATTCGCATCCAATAGCAACGTTTTTTTGCGGTTGAATTGATATTCAAGATCATCATGAAAATAGGTGTTGAGGTTAAAGTTCCAATTTTGCCATTGATAATTCAGCATCAGGGCTAAGGTTTGTTTGGGAAACCGTCGCGGATTGGTTTCGGTTTCATTCATATAGCTATATGCCAGGCGCAGAGAAAAATTATCCCACAACTGCGTATTGGCTTCCAATTCCCAGCCAGAGGTTTGCAGCGTATCTGGTAAATTCACAAAGATGCGTAGAGGAATATTAACGCCAGCGACTGGCACTGTATCAATTAAACCTGAATGCCAGTTATGAAAATAAGTCAGGGTGGTTTGTAGCTTTTGTGCTGGGTAAGATTGTAACCAAGCCAATTCGGCTGTTTTGATTTTTTCGGCAGTTAAATTTGGATTTCCAGAATCACTGCCGGATAATTGTCGCAATGAAGGCGCACGAAAGGCTTCGCCGTATAAGAATTTCAATTGGGTGGTATGGACGGGTGAATAGAGCAATGCCAAACGCGGGTTAATAGAATGACCAAAATCAGAATATTGATCGTAACGTGCGCCTAAGGTTGCAGATACTTGCTCAGTTAAACTGTGTTTGCTTTGCGCGTAAATACTTAAAATAGTGCGAAAACCTTCAGCAGCACCCGCCTCTCCTACCTGAATAGCCTCATAATAAGCCACCGGATTTGTATTATTGTAGACAACATTCATCCCCGCAGTTTTATCGAAATTTCCTTGAAAACGAAATTTATCGTTGTTAGCACGACGCCCAGTTAAACCAGCAAAGATTTCATGATGAGCATTAAATACATAATGTCCATCTACATTGAAATGCCAAGCCTGTTCTTGAGCGAGTTCACCAGAGATCAACTGTGCTTGTGCCAGTTGTTCTGGTGTCAATCCCTCGTTTGTCAGATAAGGCTGCAAAAAAGCTTCTACTTCTGGATCGCGCAGTAGGCTATTGGTACTTTGGCGCATGTAACCAAGGCGCATGTTCCAGTCATGCTTGGTTGATTTTGGGCTACTGTATTCAAGATAGGCAGTGGTTTGCTCAGAGTGGGCGAGGTTTGGCGCAGTATCAGTTGCCAATGGGTATTGCGGAAAAGCAACTTGGCGTTCTAAATAACGCAGCTTAAAGTCAAATCGCTGACGGTGCAGACTCAGTGCTGCATCACGCCCACGGCGCGGGTCGTCGCTTGATAGGGCACCTGGGTAACGACTGCCAGCATCGCCAAAGTAGCGTGCAAAAGCGGAGAATCCCCAATTTTCATTGTGTTCAGAAACCTGCACATAAGCTTCGCGGGAGTTTAATTCTCCGGCGCTGAGAAATACGCGATTATCAGCGTCATCGCTGATGATATTGACCACCCCCAAAAAGGCGCTTGTTCCGTATAACGCTGAACCAGGACCGCGAATGATTTCAATCTGTTTGACATTTTGCAACGGGATATAATGATTAATTGCTAAAGCACCACCGCTGATTTCATCATTTAAGCGTTCGCCATCAAGTAAAAACAAGATGTTATAAGAAGCTTGGGGTGAAGTACGCCCACGCGCAGAAACCATATAACCAGAACCCAAAACAGATTCGTTCACGCTGAAAAAACCCGGTACAAAATTCAATACTTCTTCCACCGAATTTAAGCCCATTGCTTGCAATTCGCGGTGCGTGAAAACAGTGACAGAAGCGGGGGTATCAAACAGGTTTTCCAAGGTTTTAGACGCCACCTTAACTTTAATTTTAAATAAATCATCTAAAGATAATTTAACCAGTTCGCTGGGGTAAAGTGTGTGTTCTACGGCTTCTTTAGCAATGGCGTATGGTTGACAGAACCACAATAAACCAGCAATAAATGCACAACGATTGAAATTTTGCATTTTAATTCTCTCTCTAAATCTACTTGAAGTATTCATAAATAGCGCTCTTACCAATTCCAAAAATACGCAAGCAACGCTATTTTAATTTATGAACAAAATAAACCCAATAGTAGTTTGGGATATACACAGCCTACTCAGCAATGGTTTAAATACCGGGTTTCTAGCGCCTCAATGAATGCGAAAATAGCCAGTCCTTAAAAATACCTGATAGCCGCATATTTTGCATCTACCCCGTGTTTTGTATCTACCAGGCGGTGCCACAGAAGGAGCGAGCTGTTTGAAGTATTTTGTATCACATCCAGATTGCGCATAGAATACGCGCACCATACTGTTTTTATTAAGCGCTGTTTACAAAGGGTCGTGCAAAATAGCCTCTTCATTGCGTGTTTATCCACGCACTTCTTAAAGCCTCTCTTTATTTAGGAATACCCGTATGAACAAACCTGTGTTTTTGCTGGCATTTTTTGCTTTTTTTTTGCACGGCTGCGGTGGTGAAGGCAGCGACACTAACGGCAATAACAGCGGTGGCAGCTTTCCGTCAACGCCAACACAACCTACTTACAGCCTCAGTGGGCAGGTGCATGTGGCGGAAAACACGGCGGTAGATAGCGATGTAAACGATGTTAATGCGCCTTATCGTAGCAATGATAATCGCTTCAGCGCCCAATCCTTGCCTAATCCGGTGATTCTCGGCGGTTATGTCAACGAGGTGCGCAAGGGCACAACCGGACTGTCTTATAAATCAGGCGACATTGACGATTTTTATGCAGTCAATTTGTTGGCGGGACAGAGTGTTACGCTGTTGATTGGCGACAGCGATCTGCATAACAACGACCTGGATTTAGGTTTGCTGGACGCGGGTTCCGGCGCTTTGCTAGACGCTTCGGTCAGCGAAGGCAACACCGAAAATCTGGTTGTGTCAAAAGATGGCGCTTATCTGGTACAGGTGCAAGCCTTTATCGGCGCTTCAAATTATGTGCTTTTAATCGGGCAAGGCACGCAGAGTTTAAGCCAAACTTCAGCGCCTTTGCGCTTGAGCGATGATTTTGTGCCCGGCGAAGTGACCGCCCGCTTTAAACCTAAACCGGGTTTGAGCGCCCAAGCGGTTGCTCCTATGTTGTTGAATTTAGGGATGCAACAGATCGCTGGCGAAGCAGATCGGCGCGTGTTGCTACAAGTAAATAACCCAGCGCCCCTGTATGCGCAATCATTGGCAATGCAAAACCGCACACCGCCGATCTTTCAAAGCCTGAAGCAACAGCAAAAATACGAAACCCTGTTAGCCGTCAAAGCCTTACGTCGCAGTCAACAAGTCCAAAGCGCCGCGCCGAATTATCGGATGCACAGTTTGCGTGTGCCCAATGACCGCCTGTATCCGCGCCAATGGCATTATCCTTTAATAAACCTGCCGCAGGCTTGGGACATCACCACCGGCAGCAGCAACGTCATAGTCGCGGTGGTGGATACCGGCATTATCAGCAGCCATCCAGACTTACAAGGAAAAATAACTCAAGGATTTGATTTTATTCGCAATAAAGACGTATCGCTAGACGGCGATGGGATTGATAGCAACGCCGAAGACCCAGGCGACCAATCCCCCGGCGGCAGTAGTTTTCACGGTACACACGTCGCAGGCACTATCGCTGCCAATAGCGACAACAGCACGGGCGTTGCCGGCATTGGCTGGCAAACACGCATCATGCCGTTGCGCGTCTTGGGGCGTTCTGGCATGGGCGATGATTACAGCATCGAACAAGCCATGCGCTATGCCGCTGGTTTACCCAACGACAGCAAACAAGTACCCACACAAAAAGCCGATGTGATCAACCTAAGTCTCGGCGGTCCTGATATTTCGTCGGATTTTCAAACCACCGTCAACGAAGTTCGGGCAGCCGGTGTCGCCGTCGTGGCAGCAGCGGGTAATGACGGCAATTCAATCATCAATTATCCCTGCGCCTTAAATGGCGTCATTTGCGTCGCAGCGGTAGATTTGAATAAAGCCCGCGCTTCTTATTCCAATTTCAATAACAGCGTCACAATCACCGCCCCCGGCGGTTCAGCAGAAGACCTCAATGGCGATGGCGCGGCGGACGCAGTGATCAGCACCAGCGGCGAAGAAAGCCTGTTGGGCGGCATTCAGCCCACCTACTCAGCACAAATCGGCACTTCAATGGCAACCCCGCATATGGCGGGCGTGATCGCGCTCATGAAAGCCGTCAATCCAAGCTTAACGCCCGCTAATCTGGACACCTTAATCAGCAGTGGGCAAATCACAGAAGACCTAGGTGCAAGTGGCAGAGACAATAATTTTGGCTACGGATTGATTGACGCACAAAAAGCCGTGCAAACCTCCCTCAGCATACTCGGACGCCCCTTACCACCTGCCCCCGCCAACCTCAGCATTAATCCAAGCTCGCTGAATCTCAGTAGCAGCTTAAGCAGCGCCAGCTTGGAATTGCGCAACAGCGGCGGCGGCGATTTACAACTGCTACGCATCGAAAATGATTTCCAGACGGTTTTGAGCGTACAAGCAGCACAAACCGATGCCAATGGGCTTGGTAGCTATCGCTTAAGCCTGTCGCGCAGCGCGCAAGCCAACGGCACTTACCAAGCACGGCTACGTTTCGTCAGTAGCGCCAATAGCGTAGAAATTCCGGTATTGTGGCAAATTGGTTCAGCATTCAGCGGCGATGCAGGTACGCTTTATGTCCTACTAACCAATGAAGCAGGCGATGTATTAAAACAAAGCCAAATGCGCAATAACCGAGGCGTTTACAGCTACAGTTTCACCAATATCCCCCAAGGCACTTACAATCTATTCAGCGGTTCAGACAGCAATAACAATGACTTGGTTTGCGAAGCAGGAGAAGCCTGTGGCGCTTACTTAACCCTGGCACGTCCCAACAGCGTTCTATTAGATCGTGCGCGTAACGATGTCAATTTTGATGTAGGTTTTGATACCGAGTTTCTCTCACTTGGCGTTTGGCGTCAACCGCTGGCAGTGCGTCCACAACCTTAAACAAAAAGTGTTTGGATTTGAATGCCAAACAA
>DYPD01000014.1:27075-46727 GCA_020720115.1 Thiomargarita sp.
TTTGGATTTGAATGCCAAACAAGTGGTATTTAACTGCCAGTTATTACCCAACTGGCAGTTATTTTCTATTGTAAATTATTCAGGCATCAACCGCCTTTTCTTTTGTATATAACCGCCTATAGAAATAACATGTATTACAACGATTCTTATACCGATCCGCAACTTTTTAATGCGAAAACCTTTGCCCAAACACTGGCAACTGCTTGCGCACCTATTCCCGTGTTTCGCGCCGCCTTAAAACAAGGGGATCAGATACTCAATAGCCGCTTTGAAACCCATTTATCCGCACTAGAAGTTATACCGCAACGTGCCTGGCTTATGGATCAAATATTAGTGCGGGCTTGGTATCTGCGGACTTGGCCCCATCCAGATAAAATCGCATTAGTCGCTGTCGGAGGCTATGGACGCAAAGAACTACATCCCCATTCGGATATAGATTTATTGATCCTCATTGAAGAAAACCTAGACATAGAAACCCAAAGCAGCTTAGAAAATTTCTTGGTCTTTCTTTGGGATATAGGCTTAGAAGTAGGGCATAGTGTACGCACCCTGGATGAATGTCAACAAACTGCTAAACAAGATATTACAGTGATGACTAATTTAATTGAATCACGCTTATTGGTTGGTGCGCAATACTTATTTGAAGCCATGCAGAGTCTTACCCATCCGCAACAAATCTGGTCTGACGAAGATTTTTTTGCCGCCAAAAAACAAGAACAAATCAAACGCCACCACAAATTTTATGATACTGCTTACAATCTTGAACCCAATATCAAAGAAAGCCCAGGCGGCTTGCGCGATATTCAAATGATAGCCTGGGTAGCGAAAAGACGCTTTCATGCGTACACCTTGCATGATTTAATTCGACATGGGTTTCTCACTGAAGAAGAATATAAAACCCTGATTAAAGCACAGGAATTTCTCTGGCAAGTGCGCTATCGGCTGCATCAACTGACCGGACGCCATGAAGACCGCTTAGGTTTTGATTATCAACGCACTTTAGCCAAAAAATTGGGTTATGAAGATGACGCGCAACGCCTTGGTGTAGAACATTTCATGAAACAATATTACCGCACCGCTTGGGAAGTAAGCAGCCTGAATGAAATTCTGTTGCAGCTATTTGAAGAAGCTATTTTGTATTCAGGTCCAACCCTCATCAGACCCTTAAGCAGCAGGTTTCAAATTTGCAATGGTTTTATTGAAGTGCGGCATTCCAGAGTCTTTCTGGATTATCCTTTTGCATTATTAGAAATATTTTTAATGCTGCAACATCATCCTGACATTAAAGGGATTCGCGCCAGCACCGCACGTTTGTTGCGCTATTATACCTATTTGATTGATGCCGCCTTTCATAAAGATTTACGCGCCCGCAGTTTGTTTTTTGAAATCATTCGTCAACCCTCTGGTATTACCAAAGCGTTCCGCATGATGAGCCGCTACGGCGTATTAGCGGCTTATTTACCCGCTTTTGGACGTGTTACCGGGCAAATGCAATATGATTTATTCCATGTTTACACAGTAGATCAACACACTTTGTTTGTGATTCGCAATTTGCGCCGCTTTATTGTACCTAGGTTCTACGACGAGTTTCCGCTGTGTTCTAAAATTATGCAAGATTTACCCAAACCAGAATTATTGTATCTGGCTGGCTTATTTCACGATATTGCAAAAGGACGCGGCGGCGATCATTCAGAGTTAGGACAACACGATGCGTTGGAATTTTGTCAGGCACATGGTTTGAGCGATTATGATAGCCGTTTTGTCGCTTGGTTGGTTAAGCATCACCTTACCATGTCCACCACCGCGCAACGCCAAGACACTTCTGACCCAGATGTGATCAATGCTTTTGCACAAAGAGTCGGGGATCAGCATCATCTGGATTATCTGTATTTGCTTACAGTGGCAGACATTCGTGCCACCAATCCGACACTGTGGAACAGTTGGAAAGCGGCTTTATTAGAAAATCTCTACCACAAAACCAAACATGCGCTACAGAAAGGCTTGCAAAATCCGATTGATAAAAATGTGCGGGTGCGTGACATCAAACTTGAAGTTGGGCGTTTGCTGCAAGACCATTCATTAAACACGGTGGATAATCTGTGGCAAGCTATTCACCGCGATTATTTCTTACGTTCCACGCCGCTAGATATTGCACGAGAAACCCGCGCCATGCTGACTAAGCCAGTGAATCAGCCGCTCGTCATGATCCGTGAAGGAATGCAGGGTGGGACAGAATTTATGATTTACACGGACAACAAAGATTCCTTGTTTGTAGATACCACTTTGTATTTGGAACAACAAAACGTCACCATTGTGGATGCTTACATAGTGGCTGCGGCTATCGGCAAGGCACATTGCACCTTGCTTAATTACACAGTTTTAGAAGAAAACGGGCAGCCCATTCAAAGCCAAGAGCGTGCTGAAGCCATTCGCCAAGGACTCGCCGATACCCTGCAATCTGCTTCCCGTTTTGTGCCCATTAACCGCCGCCAGCCGCCGCAAGTGAAGCACTTTCCTGTGCCCACCCGTGTGGTTTTCAAAGTGGATTTTGTCAACAGCCACACGGTTATGGAAATAGTCACCACAGACCGTCCTGGGGTTTTATCACGCATAGCTCAAGCCATGATGAAATGCGAAGTACGGGTTAAAAACGCGAAAATCGCCACCTTTGGCACAAGAGTTGAAGACGTCTTTCACATTACCGACAAATACAATCGCCCGCTACATTTGCCGGATCAATTTGACAAGTTGCAGGAACAATTGGCAGTTTTATTGGATGAGGCAAAGCCAGACATTCCTTCAGCTATTGCTATTTAATTCTGACCTTTGGTTTTTTGCCACTTGATGGTGAAAAAGAACAGCAGCGGCACTTCAAACAGCTAATCCTTTTCTGGCAGAAAACACAATAATGCGATATTCTTAACCTCTGGAACGCCCGCTTTTTAGTTTGAAATAAATCATCTAACTGGTGGTTTTTTTTCAAAATTAACAGACACAGTTTGAATTATCTTAAGATCATAAAGGAGACCTTTCATGCGTGATGATATGATTTCTGCCACCCTCAACGAATTGAATGGCAGTTCTGCCGACATCGAAGCTTCCGCGGTGATCTCCACCGACGGCTTAGTCGTCGCTTCATTATTACCGCAAACGATGGATGAAGATCGTGTTGGCGCAATGGCAGCAGCTATGCTGTCTCTAGGTGAACGCACCGCACACGAATTAGCACGCGGCGAACTAGAACAGGTGTTAATTAAAGGCACTAAAGGGTATGTACTCATGACTCATGCCGGACCCAACACTGTCGTCAGCGTAGTGGCTAAATCCTCAGCAAAACTGGGCTTGATTTTTCTCGACATCAAGCGTGCTGCTGAAGCGATTGCAAAACTCATCTAAAAAACACTCACCTCTACACTATGGAGCTAGGAGGTACATAAAATGGCAGCTAAAGCGTTTTTTTTAATGCGCTTGAATGATCATGTGCAATATCTCAAGCACATCACAGACACTCTTGACGGCAAGACCGAATTTGTCGGTACTTCCCACATAGAATGTAAATTAGGCCACTGGATTTATGGCGAAGGCGAAGCAGAAATAGCCGCTCTAACAGATCCACGCGCTAAAGCAATTTTTGATAGCCTCAAAGACCCGCATGAAAAATTTCATACCATCAGCAAGGATGTGCTGATAAAACATTCAAGCGGGGATGCAGAAGGCGCAAGAAAAGCCGCAACTGAGATGCACATATTATCCACACAAATTTACAACAAACTGCTTGATTTGGATGGCATGAAATAAGCTTTGTTTTATGCCAGGCAGTTTTCTGAGTCTTACGTCAAGCCCTTCTTCTCTCTTGTATACATATCAACATCAGTCAAAGACCGCCAGTTTTAACAAAACTGGTCGTCTTATGACGTTTAGATGCAACAAACCTGCCCTCTAAAAAGAACATCCCCTTGCACGCTCACTTAAATAGATTTTTACTAACCAAACCGCTATGCCAGAAATCACTGTTAAACCAATTCGCGTTGTGGCGCTGGGAATGGATGACCATGCCCGCAATATGTACAACCTGGTTTTTACCAAACATGCTGCCGCACAATATACTTTAGTAGATATTAATCAAGCCGAAGCGTGCATTTTTGATTTAGACGGCTATGGCGCACAAAAGCTCTGGGAGAATTACCGCATAGCACATCCAGAACTTCCCACTTTAGTGCTTTCGTTGCGCGAAAAACAATTTGAAAATACCCAGTTTGTAAAAAAACCCATTAATGTTAGAGAATTTCTCAATACACTTACCCTGATTAAAGAAGCAGTTGAAGAACGGCGCCGTGTGCGCGTGTTGGAATCCTATCAACCGAATATGGATAAGCCACGCAAAAAAGAGGCACCCGCACAAAATTCAACGCCTGTTCCTATGCCTGTTGCGCCCTCAGTTGCTACCAGTTTGCATAAAGCGGGGAACCTAATGGCAAGTCGTCACTCACATTCAAACCGCTATGCCAGTGAAATTGAATGTGGACAATTGCCTGATATTAATATACGCAACGCCGAGCAATTAGAAAAAATTTATTACGATCCGCAACAACATTTCCAAGGTATCTTTGAAAATGCTGTGCGTGAAGCTAAAGAAAAAAAATCTTGTTTCTTATTGGAAGGTTTCATAGGAAAAATGATGCTCAATCCGGCTAAAAACCAATTGATGATTACCAGCCCCGAAGACACCCTGCATAGTTTAATGCTATTAGCCACTAGAACCCACGCGCTAAAAACCCTGTGTTTTGATTGTATTGATTTGCCTTATTATGTACAAAGCACCAGCCTGCCTTTTCGTTACAGTTATTTAGATCAATTTCATTGGAAAGTGGCGATTTGGAGTGCGCATGGGCGTTTGCCTGCTGGGACTTCTTTAGAAGAACCTATTATTTTATTACATTGGCCTAATTTAACCCGCTTGTTATTAACGCCCTATGCGCTACAAATTGCTGCTTTATGGAGCGAACGCCCGTTGTCTTTATTAGAAACGGCGCAAGGTTTAGGGATTCCACAACGCTATGTATTTAGTTTCTACAGTGCCGCTCATGCCACTGGATTGGCATTTCCTGAACGCCGCTCCCAGCAACGCCGCGAAGAAGATGAAAGATACCAGGTTAGCCTAGAAAGCTTGTTCAAGCCCAATGAACAAAAACGCAGTTTGCTCAAACGTATTTTGTCGCACTTACATTTTTCTTGAAATCAATGAAGCCCTGTTATGAGTAATTACAAAATCATTTTCACCGGACCGCCAGGGGCGGGTAAAACCACTGCTATTGGTGCGCTCAGCGATATTCCGCCGGTTAAAACCGATGCGGCATCTGCTGAAACTCTGGGTTATGTGGGTAAGCAAGGTATTACCGTTGCGCTGGATTACGGCATGATGCGCTTAAATAGCACGGACAAGGTGCATTTATTCGGCACGCCAGGGCAGGAACGCTTTGATTTTATGTGGGAAATTCTGGTACAGGGAGGGCTTGGATTGGTTTTGCTGATTGATAATACGCGCCCCAAACCCTTTGAAGATATGCACTTCTTTTTGAATGCTTTTAAGCGTTTTATTCATGAAACCAAAGTAGCCATTGGGGTGACGCGCATGGATTTAAGTCCTTCGCCTAGCATTGCAGATTATTATGAACAAATCAAAGGTGAGCACCTTAAAGAAATGGCGTTGCGCCCGCCGATTTTTGAAATTGATGCCCGCGCCAAAGAAGATGTATCTTTATTGTTGCAGGCTTTGTTGTACTCACTCGACCCTGGGATGTAGCGGCGGTAAATTTCTTTAGGGCTAGAGTAGTTCAATTTCTACGCTAAACCGCCGTGTTTGTTCTTCTCCTTCATCTATCACTTGTTTAATGCGCACGCTCTGTCCGGCTTGTACGCCGTTATCAAACAAAGCAGTTGCCAGTGGATTAATCAAGGCGGCATCTACTAGATTGCGAATGCCGCGCCCGCCGTGTTGCAAATGCGCTTGAGCAAGTTTTATCAGGGTTTCGCGCACATTTTTTTGTAATTTCAAGGTGATTTTTTGTTGTTCGCCAATGGCGGCGATGAGTTGTGCGAGCAGGCGATCCAAAATTTGTTCAGCCACTGGCGGGCGAATGAAGTCGAATACAACGAAGTTTTCGCCGAAACGGTTGAGGATTTCTGGGCGTCCGAGTTGGTAATTGAAGTGATCGCGGATGGCTTCTAGCATAGTTTCTTTGACTTGCGTGTAGGGCATTTCGGCGGTCACGAGGGCTTGGCGTTTGCCGGTCTCGGCGTCTAGGCTAACCGCGCCTAAGTTGCTGGTGAAAATGATGATGGCTTCGGAAAAATAGACTGTGTCACCTTGGCTGTCAGTTAAACGCCCATCGTCGAGAATTTGCAAAAACTTGTCAAAAATGCTGGGGTGGGCTTTTTCGATTTCATCAAACAGCAATACAGAAAAAGGTTGTTGTTTCATGGCATTGGTAAGTTTGCCGCCGGCTTCGTAGCCGACATAGCCAGGCGGTGCGCCGAGCAATTTTTGATCTGCGTGCGGGGTGGAAAATTCGCTCATGTCAAAACGCACCAGGCGTTCTTCTTGTCCGAATAGCAATTCTGCCATTGCTTTTGCCAGCTCGGTTTTGCCCACGCCCGTGGGTCCGGCGAAAAACAGCACACCACGCGGGCGCTGGCTGCGCCTTTGAGTGCCGGCTGCTAATCCCAATTTAGCGCGTTTGATGATTTCCAGCACGCGCTGGATTGCGGTTTCCTGTCCTTTGATGCGGGCGCGAATGAAGCTTTCGGCTTTGCTCAATCGCGCTGCGCTGAGTTTATCCCATTCGCTTTCGCTGATGCCGTATTTGAAACGGTCACAGAGTTGCCGCAACTGCTGTATTGGGAGTGATTCGCGCCGCGATAAACCGATGAGACTGAGCATTTCGTGATAGGAAAAGCCTTCGGTTAAGCTGCTGAAGTTGTCGCTGAGTTCTTGCGACGGCGGTTCGTCGCTTGCGCTAAAAAAGCTGCTGTAATTGGCTTGCAGAAACCGCGCTCGATCTAGGCTGTCGGGTTTATCCAGGTGAACAGCGCGGGCGCGGGGGTTATTAAGGTAAAGAAACACGGGTAAGTCATTGAGTTTATCGCAAATAAAAATGAATACATTGTTCCAGCTTTGATCTGTGCGCACTACTTCGCGGCTGTCTTGCGAGGCTTTTAAGGTGCGAGTGAAGAGGGTTTGTTCACGTTGGGATAAGTGTTCTGGCGAAGTCAGCAGGCGCGAGGCAAAATTGAACACAAAGGCGCAGGGCACGGTGCGATTGCTGACCACCCGCGCCATGTCTTGCACCAGGGGTTCGGGATCGGTCAGCGCCCCTGGCTGCGGCGGACGGCGCAAGGGGGAGGCGGGCGCTTCGGGTGCTTGTTGCGTGCTGTGGCGCACTTGCACCGCCGTGTCTTCGCTGGGACGCCCATGACGCAATTCGTCGTAGAGTTTCTGCATTGGCGGCGTGGCAAATTCCAGCCCGTCTACCGGATCAAAAATGCCGACCACTTCGTAGCCTAAGCCAATCAAGTAACGCTGAAAAAACTGGTTAAGGTTGCTTTCAGTCCAGTAATCGCGCCCACTGCCGCTGGCATGTACCGGGTAAGACACTAAATCCAGCACATTGCCATGCACAAACAGTAGGCTTTTCAAATGGATAAAGCGATCCAATTCGCGTATCCAGCGCGGCGTTTCGGCGGTCATTAAAATCATCAGCAGTGCTCACTTCGTTTTAAGGTTAATAGGCTTGGCGCTGGGCGCTCTGTGCCCACTGCTGCAACAAGTGTTCACAAGCGGGGCGCAAAAAATCGGGGTAAATCTCGATACCCGCTAAGCCCAATTGATTCATCTGCTGGTTACTAATGGGTAATTCATTAAACCCCAGCGCTTGCACGTCACCAATGCGCGTGCCGTAAACAATGCGCGGAATGCCCGCCCAGTGAATCGCGGCAAAGCACATGGGGCACGGCTCAGTGGTGGAATAGATCACGCAATCAGACAATGTGTGCCTTTGCAACAAGCGACTGGCAGCGCGAATGGCGTTGATTTCCGCATGACAGGTGGCGTCCGTATCGCGTAGCACCGTGTTGCGTGCAGTAACCAATAGCTGCCCTTGTTGCACCAAGCAAGCGCCAAAAGGACCACCGTCACCGCTGAGCAGGTTTTCTTCGGCGCTACGAATGGCGTGCTGCATGGCATTGGCAAGCGGTATAAAGTGGGGAGGATGAGACATGCTGAATGTCCTGTTTGTGAGTTCAGTCGCACAATCGCAAATAAAGCCCAAAATATAGCAAACCAACAAGAATCTGGATATTCAAACCTGATCTGCTACCTATATTCTAATAGCTTATGCAGAGTATGCAGGGGCGTTTACCTGGTTTGAACAGCATTCACGGGAGGATTTACCAGCAATGCGTGATAAACTGCTACCCGCGCCGTCTCTATTCGCTCAACTTTCTGTAAGATATTGGATTGTGTAAATATCTTTGGTTCAATACTTGCAGATAGACCACAGCTCAAACTAACGCTAAAAACTGCTGGAAAAATTGCTTATGTTGCCTGTATTTATTCAAGAATTTTTCACTAATCACCAGGATTTGCTGTGGCTACTGGTAGTGTTTGTGGACTTATCCATCACGCTCTTGCTGTTTCGCCTGTTTGGTAAAATGGGACTTTATTCAATAGTGGTGCTGAATATTATGCTAAGTAATATTCAAGGCCCTAAATTGACGGTGATTTTTGGTCTGGAAACCAGCCTGGGTTTAATTCTCTACGCGGGTATTTATTTCGCCACTGATTTACTCAGCGAGAAATACGGCAAGCGCGAAGCCAATCGAGCAGTGATGTTAGGCTTTGCTACCAGCGTGGTGGTGGTGGTGATGATGTCTTTTAGCCTGCTGTTTTTGCCTTCGGCAGATCGGCAAATGGCACTGGATACGCATTCGGCATTGCTCACTCTGTTTAATTTCACCCCGCATTTTGTCTTGGGGTCGCTCTTCGTTTATCTGGTCAGCCAAAATCTGGATGTGTGGATTTTTCACTACATAAAACACAAAACCAAAGGCAAGCACCTGTGGTTGCGGAACAATGTTTCCACCATCAGTTCGCAAGCGGTAGACACGGTTTTGTATGCGCTGATTGTCTGGTGGCCGCTGTTTTGGGAAAAAAATCCTGAGTTGGGCATGATGGCGGCTTTGGTGGCGGCATTTCAGTTGGCACTGGCAAAATATTTATTTAAGGTAATCATTGCTTTATTGGACACGCCTTTTATTTATCTAGCAAAAGATTGGGATGTCAGCAAACACGATTGGCACGATCCCTATCAATCCGATTACGATGCTTCGCATTCCCACACGCAGTAAAGCACCCACCGCATCCAGCCCATGCTCAACATTTCGCCCATTCCGGCTTTTTCCGATAATTACATCTGGTTACTGCATTACACGCGCTTTAAAACGGCGGCGAACAGGTCAAAATCTCCACCCCCGAATTAGTAGCCATGCAGGTGCTGTATATACCAGGTCACACCCTCGGTCATCTCGCCTACTATGGCGCGGCGACTGGAACCCACGCAGGCTTTTTATTCTGCTAATGCTGGGTTTTTAATGACCACTTACCAATGGGGCGCCCACGCAAATCTTAACCGGCATGAGCACGCATCTGGAAAAAGCCGGTCTTGCGTGTATTTCACCGGGTATTCTGATTTTAACTGCGCTTGCTAACAGCATAGGATTGAAAAGCGCGACAAACTTCTATACTTTGCACAACACGGCTGGGGGTGTCCCGCAGGGTGCGGGACTGAGAAATACCCTTTGAACCTGAACCGGATCATACCGGCGGAGGGAAGCATGGTTGTCTGCCTCCTCTTTCTCGTTCCCCCATTCTTTCTTCTCCACTTCTTCTATTGAACGAGATATTCGCATGAATACAAAACCTCAAACTGTGGTTAATCAAACCGATTTACTCAGTGATGAAGCTTTAACTCCGTTTCCTAATTCACAGCGCATTTATGTGCCGGGCAGTCGCGCCGATGTGCGCGTGCCGATGCGCGAAATTTGTTTGTCGGAGACGGTCACTGAGCGCGGACGCCAGCCGAATGCACCCGTGACTGTGTATGACAGCAGCGGCGTTTATGCTGACCCCAGCGCCAATTTGGATTTGCATCAGGGCTTGCAAGCGATTCGCGCCGGTTGGATTGCAGAGCGTGGCGATACCGAGGTTTTAGCGGATTTGAGTTCGAGTTACGGACAGGCGCGGTTGCACGATGCGCAGCTTGACCGCTTGCGTTTTCCCAATTTGCGCCCGCCGCGCCGCGCTCAATCGGGCAACAACGTCACGCAAATGCACTACGCACGACGCGGCATCATCACCCCAGAAATGGAATTTGTCGCCATCCGCGAAAACCAAAAACGTGAGTTTTTACAGGATGTTGGCTTATTAGCTCAACATCCGGGCGAGAACTTCGGCGCGGCGATTCCCAAGCTCATCACCGCCGAATTTGTGCGCGACGAAGTGGCGCGGGGACGGGCGATTATTCCCGCCAACATCAATCATCCCGAACTCGAACCCATGATTATCGGGCGCAATTTTCTGGTGAAAATCAACGCCAACATCGGCAACTCGGCGTTGAGTTCCTCAATTGCCGAAGAAGTGGAAAAAATGATTTGGTCGCTGCGCTGGGGCGGCGACACGGTGATGGATTTGTCCACCGGCAAACACATTCACGAAACCCGCGAGTGGATTATCCGCAACGCGCCCGTGCCGATTGGCACTGTGCCGATTTATCAGGCATTGGAAAAGGTGGACGGCAAAGCCGAGGAACTCACTTGGGAACTGTTCCGCGATACGCTTATTGAGCAAGCCGAGCAAGGTGTTGATTATTTTACCATTCATGCAGGTGTGCGGCTGCCTTATGTGCCGCTCACCGCTAAGCGCGTCACGGGCATCGTCTCGCGTGGCGGCTCGATCATGGCAAAATGGTGTCTGGCACATCATCAAGACAATTTTCTCTACACCCATTTTGCAGAAATCTGTGAAATTATGCGGGCTTACGACGTATCTTTCAGCTTAGGAGACGGCTTGCGCCCTGGCTCCATTGCCGATGCCAACGACGCGGCGCAATTTGCTGAACTGGAAACGCTGGGCGAGCTGACCCAAATTGCGTGGCAACACGAGATACAAGTCATGATCGAAGGGCCCGGTCATGTCCCCATGCAAATGATCAAAGAAAACATGGACAAACAACTGCGCGACTGCTTTGAAGCGCCGTTTTACACCTTGGGACCCCTGACCACCGACATTGCGCCGGGCTACGACCACATCACCTCGGCGATAGGCGCGGCGCAAATCGGCTGGTACGGCTGCGCCATGCTGTGCTACGTTACGCCCAAAGAACACCTTGGCTTGCCCAATAAACACGACGTGCGCGAAGGCATCATCGCCTACAAAATCGCCGCCCACGCCGCCGACCTTGCCAAAGGACACCCAGGCGCACAAATCCGCGACAACGCCCTGTCTAAAGCGCGTTTCGAGTTTCGTTGGGAAGACCAGTTTAATTTAGGACTCGACCCGCTACGCGCCAAAGCCTATCACGATGCCACCCTGCCGAAAGAATCCGCCAAAGTCGCGCATTTTTGTTCTATGTGTGGACCGCATTTTTGTTCCATGAAAATCACCCAAGACGTGCGCGATTATGCCGAGCAACAGGGTATTGCCGATGCACAGAATGCACTAGAGAAAGGTATGGAAGAAAAGGCGGTGGAATTTAAGCAAGCGGGCGGGAAGCTTTATCGCTAGAAATAGCAATTTTCTGGAAGTTTGTATTGAAGTGCCAAGCAACCGCAAAGTAGCTTAAGACGAAATGAACTCTTCTTCATTAAACTTGTTGTGGTTATAAAATCAATAACTTAGAAAAAATGCTCTGGATTAAAGACGACGAAAAATCAATGACTTAGCTTCAATTGTCTGAAATCCGAAAAATTTTGAGCAAATCATATTTTCAAACTCCGCATTTTTACTGGGTTTTATGCCGCAACAAGTCTATGTATACCGCCGAGCATGTGTTTGACTGACAAATAAACTGTGCGACAGATAAGGTAAGCTAAGAGGTATTTTGATCAATTTATCTAATTTAGCTAATGACTCAGCATTTTTTTGGTATCCATAAAAAATCCTCATGGATAATACTTTTGTGGTTTTCGTTACTTGTTGTGATGGCTGTAGTTATCAAAAGGATCCGATGATGAAACAACGTTTTTTTTCTGCGGGTGGAGTGTGTTTGCCGCGCCGACGTTTTGTGCAGGGGTTGGCTCTGGGCGGTGTGATGGCGGGATTGGGACTGCGCACGGCGTCTGCTCTGGTGCCGACTATGCTTTCCAACGGCCCGCCGGTGCTGCGCGGGGATAGTTTTCAGCTCACGCTGGGGCAGCAGGCGGTGAATTTCACGGGCACGGAGCGTCTGGCGACTACGGTCAACGGCAATCTACCGGCGCCTGTGTTGCGCTGGCGCGAAGGTGATACGGTGATGCTGCGGGTGACCAACCATTTGCCGGTGATGTCTTCCATTCACTGGCATGGCATGGTGGTGCCAACGGAAATGGATGGCGTGCCGCATTTCAGTTTTCCGGGCATTGCGCCAGGTGAGACCTTCACATACCGCTTTCCGGTGCGGCAGAGCGGCACTTACTGGTATCACAGCCATTCGGATTTTCAGGAACAGACCGGGTTGTATGGCGCGATTGTGATTGATCCGCTGCAACCTGATCCGATGCAGGCAGATCGCGATTATGTGGTGCAGTTGTCGGACTGGACGGACGAAGACCCGCACCAGGTTTATCTGAAGCTCAAAAAGCAGAGCCATTATTACAACCGGTCTGAGCGTACGGCGGGCGATCTGTGGCGCGACATCCGTGACAAAGGTGTGGCGCAGACCTGGCAGGAACGCGCCATGTGGAATCAGATGCGCATGTCGGATCGGGATTTGTCCGATGTGACGGGCTACACCTACACCTTTCTGATGAATGGCTGCCCGCCGGCGCAGGGCTGGCTGGGGCTGTTTAAGCCAGGTGAAAAAGTCCGTCTGCGTTTTATTAACAGCGCGGCCATGACGTTTTTCGATGTACGCATTCCCGGCCTGCAAATGACCGTGGTGGCGGCGGATGGCCAGGCGATTCAGCCGGTGACGGTGGATGAATTCCGCATTGGTGTGGCGGAAACCTATGATGTGCTGGTCGAGCCGCAGGCGGACAGGGCTTACAGCGTATTTGCCCAGGCGTTAGACCGCTCCGGCTACGCGCTGGGCAAGCTGGCTGCCGATCCGGCACTGGTTGCGGAACTGCCAGCAATGGATGCCTTACCCATTTTAACGCACGGTGATATGGGCATGGGGATGGGACATGGCGCCCATGCCGGTCATGACATGGCGGGCATGGATCACAGTGCTCACGCCGGACATGATATGGCTGCGATGGATCACAGCGCCCATGCCGGGCATCAGATGATGCCGCCGCCGATGGGTTCAGGAAAAGCCGGCTACGGCAGCAATGCGCCGCTGGTACATGCAAAAGAAGAAGAGGGCCCGCAGGTGGATATGCTTGCCGATGCGCCGCAGTACCGCTTAGACGATCCCGGTGTGGGTCTGCGCAACAATGGCCGTCGTGTGCTGCTGTACAGCGATCTGCGGAATCTGCATCCCACGCCTGATCCGCGCGAGCCTGAACGGGAAATTCAGTTGCATCTGACTGGCAATATGCACCGTTATATGTGGTCTTTCAACGGTGTGGCTTTCGCGGATGCCGAACCGCTACTGCTGAAGCATGGCGAGCGGGTGCGCATCACCTTGATCAACGACACCATGATGAACCATCCGATTCATCTGCATGGTCTGTGGAGCGATCTGGAAACGGGCGATGCCGATCACATTCCGCGTAAACACACAGTGATCGTGCAGCCGGGTGCAAAAATCAGCTATCTGGTCAGCGCCGATTCCCTGGGGCGCTGGGCATATCACTGCCATCTGCTTTATCACATGCTGGGCATGTTCCGTGAAGTGCGGGTCATCTGAAGGAGAAACCCCATGCGAACCTATAAATATTTGAGTGTCTTTCCCGTATTATTCCCAGCGTTAGTCTGGGGCATGGGTGATGCCGACCCGCTGGCGTATCGATTTATGTTAGATCGTCTGGAAATACACGATAGTGATGGCAAACACCCGCTGGTGTGGGAAGCTCATGCTTGGGTCGGCAAAGACTTAAACAAGCTCTATCTATACACCGAGGGCGAGCGGGTCAATGGCGAATACGAAGAACTGCAAACGCAGTTGCTATACAGTCGAGCGATTTTACCTTATTGGGATATGCACCTAGGCTGGCGTTACGACAGCTATCCACTGCCCAATCAGCACTGGTTGGCAGTGGGTGTGCAGGGACTAGCACCCTATTATCTGGAAACTCAGGCGATGCTTTACTGGGATGCCGATGGATACGCCGCAACCCGCCTGAAGCTGGAACACGAGTGGATGCTCACGCAACGCCTGGCGCTGATTCCCGAAGTAGAAATGAACGCCTATAGCCGCAGCGATCCCGACCGGGCACACAAAGCGGGTTTGTCCGACCTGTCTGCCGATGTGCGGCTGGCTTACGAAATACGCCGGGAAATCGTGCCCTATGTGGGCGTGCACTGGGACAAAGCGTTTGGCCAGCCGGATGATGCCGACGATGACTGGCAATGGGTCGCTGGTCTGCGGCTGTGGTTTTAAGCCATCGGCTTAGCCAACGCTGACTGACTTCCCGCATGTCGCTGAAATGATTGCAAACATGACGGGGTTATCCATTTGGCTAGTTCCCAAGCGCCGAGGCTGTAAAAGAACTCTCAAAATTGGCAATTTTTGCTTCGTAAGTCGTTGATTTTAGGTTGTCGAAAATCCAGAAAATGAGGTTCTTTTACAGCCTTGACACTTGGGAACGAGGAAAAAACATACCACGATGCAACCCTGCCGAAAGAATCTGCCAAAGTCGCGCATTTTTGTTCTATGTGTGGTCCGCATTTTTGTTCAATGAAAATCACCCAAGATGTACGCGATTATGCCGAGCAACAAGGCATTGCTGATGCACAGAATGCACTAGAGAAAGGTATGGAAGAAAAGGCAGTAGAGTTTAAGCAAGCGGGCGGGAAGCTTTATCGCTGAGGTTTCTTAAACAAAACCCATTGATAAATTTGCAATGCTATCCAATCAATGACAAGGAAGTTGAATAATGAGCGATTCACCAGTGCGATCATTGGCAAAAGCTATCAGTTGGCGTGCCACTGGCACTGCTGATACTTTTATTATTAGCTGGCTTATTACGGGAGAGGTTTTGCTGGCTTCGGGTATTGCATTAACAGAAGTCTTTACCAAGTTGTTTATTTATTGGGCGCATGAGCGTATTTGGAATCGGGTTGCTTGGGGGAGAACAGCCGAGTAGCTACCTAACAAGTAAGATGTGCTGAGCAATAGCGAAGCGCATCTTTTCTTTGATGAAGGATGCGGTTTGTACCTCACCGCATCCTGCCTTGCTTTTATTTGCTTTGTATATTTGAAACCTTAAATAATAATTCATCATTATGCGGTTTTAAGCCAACCTTGTATAAAGGTAAGGTATAATCGACTGTCAAGCATGGAATAGTTACTTGTTTCGTTAAAACATCATAATTTGCCATACAATGAGTATCAGTAGAAAATCGGTACAGACCATTATTCATAGTACCAAGATAAATAATCTCAGGCTGGTGTGGATCGATTGCAACACTTGTAATCTGGGGTTCTTGTCCATCAATACGATTTGATAGCAAATGCCATTGCTCTCCACCATTCATTGTACGGTACAACCCCTTGGTTGTTCCTAGGTAAACAATTTGTGGTGTATGAGGATTAATAGCGATACTTTCCACCGCAAATTCATACGATGCCTCAAACGAGTTATGATTAACATCCTGCCAGGTTTCCCCTCCATCCGTTGTTTTCAAGACGGTGGCGGCTAATTCTGTTTTAAACTCTATTTTGGTTTGTCCAAAACCTTTCAACTCTCCAGCATAAATAATATTTGTATCATGGGGATTGATAGCTAGAGGCAGTTTCTCGTTATAGAATGGAAATGAGTTAAAGGTAAATTCTTTTTGTATCCAGGTTTCTCCTTGATCAAGGCTTTTAAATATACCTGAAGTTGTTCCAGTAAAAGGAGTTTGAAATGTATTAGCATAAATAATGTCTGGGTTTTGAAAATTAACTGCAATTAAACCTATGCTTGTTGTAGTGCCTGAAATACTAATCGCTTTCCAACTATTGCCAGCATCTATACTTTTATAAAATGAATTCCCCTCTGAATTAACTGCTGCATATAAAACATTAGGATTGTGAGCGTTCACTTCAAAATCTACTATATCAATCCCAAAATCATAAGAAAGTTTTTCCCATGTTTCCCCTTCATCTGTTGTTTTATAGATAAATCCTTTAGGTGCATTATTGTCTATAGATTGTTTAGTTATAACGTAAACAATACTTGTGACTTGTGGGTTGATAATAGTTTTCACTATAGCTTCATGAGGTAATTCTCCAATAGCAATAGCTTTCCAGCTATCTCCGCTATCTTTAGTTTTATACAGGGTTTCATGAGTGCTTATATATATTATTTTTGGATTATTTTTATTAATAGAAACATGGTTTATGCTCAAATCATTATCTGTTAGCAGTTTCCATGTATCTGCATAAGCCATATTAAGATTTGTTATTAATAAAATAACAAGTATTGCTTTCAGTGTATTCATTTTTGATATTCCTTTCATGCTGTATGAGTCTAGGAGTTTATATCTGGTTATGCAGTATGCGATCAGATATAAACTCTAGGTATCTAATATAAAAAAATAGACTTTTGCCGCCCCGATAGCGGCATACTCGCATCAAACGCTCATAATGGGTAAAAATAGCTGCTTTGCCTTAGTTGCTCTTTGCGCCTTGGCTTGGTTTTTTGTATGCTGGTGTGTATGGAAGAACAGGAATTTAAACTCATTCTGGCGGATGTCAATTCTACGCCTTGTTATTTTGCGAAAGCGATTCTGAGCCAATGCTGCGGTTGTGTGCATAGCCAGAAAATTGCTCTTGCCGAGCGCGAAAACGTGGGCTGTCGTGATTTGCTAGCACATAAACGCTGCGGCGCTTGGCTGGATAAACTCTATCAAAATGCTCGCTTTACTCTGCATTTAACCCATTCTGATGTGCCTATGCCGCACGCTAAGGCAATGAAAGTGCAGTGCGGTGCTCCGCAGGGTTTGCAGGCGGCATTGGCGGGGGCTGAGGTTATTGAACACTCGCCGGTGGCAGATATTGATGCGTTGTTGGTGCGTGCTTTGCGCTTGTATGGCAGTTTGGATGCTTTGCCGTATCCGCTGATAGTGCGTTCTATCAATGCCTATGTCTTGAAAAAACGTAGCAGACGTAGGCATAATCAGAAGTAAAGCCGCTAAACTTGTGTATACTGCCCTGCCTACAATCCGGCGGATGTGTGTATCACTAGCCTCCCTTAAAAATACTCGAATACTTGCGCAGCTTTAGACTCTCTAATACTTATGCCCATCGAAAATATTTGGTACAGCAATCATCCCCTGTCTTTACTGTTGACTCCCCTCTCTTGGTTGTATTGCGGCATTGCGCGTCTGCGTCGGCAGGCTTATCGGTATGGCTGGCTGCACATTCCAGACATCTCGGTGCCGGTCATTGTGGTGGGCAATCTCAGCATTGGTGGTACGGGTAAAACGCCGATGGTGATTTGGCTGGCAAATTGGCTGGCAGAGCAGGGCTATAAGCCGGGGGTGGTCAGTCGCGGTTATGGCGGGCAGGCGAAAAACTGGCCGCAAATCGTGAAAGTCAATAGCAATCCTTTTCGCGTTGGCGATGAATCTGTGTTGCTGGCACGGCGTTGCAATTGCCCGGTAGTGGTCGCGCCGCGCCGTGTGGCTGCCGCGCATACATTGTTGCAAGAGTTTGATTGCAATATCATTATCAGCGACGATGGCTTGCAGCATTATGCTTTGCAACGGGACATTGAAATCAGCATGGTGGATGATATTTTGCGCTACGGTAATCGCCGTTGTCTGCCCGCTGGTCCTTTGCGTGAACCCTTAAAACGTCTGCATGATGTGGATTTTCGTGTGGCTAAAGGGGCAGCGATGGAGGGTGAATTTTCCATGCAATACCATATCGGCGAATTACGCGCTTTGCGGCAGGTACGCAACACCTTGAATATCAATACCTTGCGCGGGGAAACCGTACATGCTATCGCGGGCATTGGGCATCCGCCACGTTTTTTTATGCGCCTCAGAGACTTAGGCTTGAAAGTGATAGAACATCCGTTTCCCGATCACCATCCGTATCGGCGCGAGGAAATTCATTTTGACGATGATTATCCGGTGCTGATGACGGAAAAAGATGCGGTTAAATGCCAGGGTTTTGCTGATGATCGGCACTGGGCTGTGCCCATTGATGCGCATTTGCCGGCGGATTTTGGCGAACAATTGCTGCATAAACTTGCCGCCCTGCACAAGACTCGCCGCACTTAACAGCAGCGGCGCTTTTTCTAGCGAACAACTTAAACTAGGTAACTTTATGGATAAGAAACTCTTAGACATTCTGGTGTGTCCGGTATGCAAAGGTGCTTTGCATTATGACAAGGAACATCAAGAACTTATCAGCTTAGGCGCACGTCTGGCGTATCCCATCCGCGATCAGATTCCAGTGATGCTGGAAGAGGAAGCGCGGCACCTGAGCTTGGAAGAAGTGGATCAATGGAAAAAGCGTTAGCCGGTACTGAAAACACCAGCGCGGCATTTTATGTAGTGATCCCAGCACGCTATGCTTCAACGCGCTTGCCAGGTAAGCCGTTGTTAGACATTGGCGGGCGTCCCATGTTGCAGCATGTATTTGAACGCGCTCAACACAGTGGCGCCGCAAGGGTTTTAATTGCCACCGATGATCCGCGCATTGAGCAAATCGCGCAAGCTTTTGGTGCAGAAGTGTGGATGACAGACGCACAGCACCCGTCCGGCACAGATCGCGTCGCTGAAGTGGTGCGCCGTTGCCAATTGCCGGAAGACGCCCTTATCGTCAATGTGCAGGGCGACGAACCCTGCATTCCGCCGCCGCTGATCGCGCAAGTAGCGCAAGCACTCAGTCACCAGCCGCAAGCGGCAATCGCTACACTGTGCGAACCCATCCAAGACACCACCAGCCTGTTTGATCCCAATGTCGTCAAAGTAGTGCGTGATCAAGCCGGGTTTGCGCTCTATTTCAGCCGTGCGCCTATTCCCTGGGTGCGTGATACTTTTCAATCACAGCCCAAGTTGCAAGGCAGCGCAGGGCAAGCCGGACATTTTCGCCACATCGGGCTGTATGCTTACCGTGCGGCTTTTTTGCAGCAACTCACGCAGATGCCCATCGCGCCGCTAGAGAGCGATGAAGCCCTAGAGCAATTGCGCGTGCTCTATCAGGGACACAAAATCTACGTCGCACAAGCCTGCGTGCCGCCAGGCATTGGCGTAGACACCGCCGAAGATTTAATCCGCGTCAGAAACCTTCAAGTCT
>DYPD01000014.1:46827-48221 GCA_020720115.1 Thiomargarita sp.
TCAGAAACCTTCAAGTCTGAGGATCCCATGCCCACTTATCATGTCCTTAGCCAAGGCATTGCCGCCAATCAAGACCCGCAACAAACCCTCAGCCGCCTTGCTACCTTATTTAACACCGACGAAGAACGGGTCGCGCCCCTGTTAGCCAGCCGCAAAGTGTTGAAAAAACTCAATTCCTTACCAACAGCAGAACGCTATTGCGCTGCTTTTGTGCAAGCCGGTTTAGACTGCTCCGTGCAGACCTTGGCTGATGCTGGCGAAACCAGCGCAATCGCTGGACTCGCCGCTTTAGACCCCAGTTGGGAAACTTTGGTGGAATGCCCGCAGTGCGGTTTTCATCAACCGCGCATTCATCAATGCCAAAACTGCGGTGCGCAACTGCATGAATTGGAAGAATTAGGGCGCTTAGACACGCGATGGACAGACAGCCTTGCCTGTGCAAGCTGCGGTTTTACGCAGCCGCCAGGCACAGACTGCCGCAATTGCGGCAAGCCCTTGTAAACCGCCCACCCGTTACAAGCGATTCAACAACTCAGCTTTTTTCTGCTGAAATTCGTTATCTGTCAAAATGCCTTTCGCGTGCAAATGAGCCAATTGTTCAATAGCGCCATAAATATCGCTACTGGATAAGCTGTTGTTATTACTTTGAATATTTGCGACTGGCTGCTGCTGCACCGGAGCAACAGGCGCTTGCGGCGGGCGTCCATTAACAGAAATCAACGGCAAATCAAACAAATTCACATAACCATACTGACTGCTAAAACTTAAGTTTTGCGTGCCCGATTGCTGCTGCGAAACCCCACCGATTTGATGATTCAAAGTATCGTAAATACTGACATTGCCCTGGTCTTCAATAACCAAGCGATGGCTATTAGCAAAATACGCATAGCGCATATTGTTTTGCCCGCCGCTGGCAGAAGGCGCACCAAATTCAGTGGGATACCAATTTTGTTTAGAACCCGGCGGCGGTGGCAGAAACACCTGCTGCTGTGCAATCAGGTTAGACAATTCACCGCACAAATTTGACACAAATGCACGCAAATTGTTGTTGAACATATCCCCAACCATCGTCATGCCACCTTGCATCCACTGCCCACTACCGCCGACTTCGGGATGGCTAAACTGCGCCATTGTACCGTTACCGTTGATCACCGCCTGGAGCATATGCAGCACCGCATCTTGACTGATGTTATAGCGTTGGCTGAGGTCATTGACCGCGTTTTGTCCTGCTGGCGTTAAATTATTCATAGCGATTCCTTATAAGGTATCCGAGTTAATGTACCCACAGTGTCGCACGCCAACCCCAAACTACCTAGGATTAAGTTTTGTTGGAAAACCCAACCCATACGCATCAACTTAACAAATTTCCATAAAAAATGTTATCTTATACAGAA
>DYPD01000116.1 GCA_020720115.1 Thiomargarita sp.
TATGGAATTTTTACTTGTCTAACTGATTGATTTTTAATATCGCAACAAGTCTATTCTCCATCCCATTAGTCAATTGCTAGACTGTTCCTAATTTTCTTTAATTCATGTGTATGGGATGCGGTAAAATTTACTCATGTTCAATGCCTTTTTACAAAGTATCGCCAAGGCTCAACCTTCCCATCGCCTATGGCTTGCTTATAGCGGCGGCTTGGATTCGCAGGTGCTGCTGCACTTAGCGCATTGTTTGCAGACGCAACTGGCGCCCTTGTCGTTGGCGGCGGTGCATGTGCATCACGGACTCAGCCCGCACGCTGATGCTTGGGCAGCGCACTGCCGCGCCACCTGCCTTGCGCTGGATATTCCTTGCAAAATCATTGCGGTAGAGATTCCGCGCCAGACTGGTGACAGCCTTGAAGCGGCGGCACGCGAGGCGCGTTACCAAGCCTTTCGCCGCGTGCTGGGCGAAAATGAAGCATTGTTGACCGCGCAACACGCCGATGACCAAGCAGAAACCCTGCTGTTGCAACTGTTGCGCGGCGCAGGGGCGCCCGGACTTGCCGCCATGCCAGCGCAAACACGCTGCGGGGCGGGCTGGTTGTTGCGTCCATTGCTAGGGTTTCGTCGCGCAGAACTTTTAGCTTATGCGCAACAACATGCCCTGTCTTGGGTTGAGGATGAAAGCAATCAGAATCTGCGTTTTGACCGCAATTATTTGCGCCATCAAATACTACCGCGTTTGGAAAGCCGTTGGCGTGGTGTCACGCACAGCCTGTGTCGCGCCGCCCGTCATCAAGCGGAAAACGCGGCTTTGTTGCATGAACTGGGCGCTCAAGATTTAGCCGCCTGCCAACAGGGGAACGCGCTGCTGTTGAGCCAGTTGGCACAGCTTTCTGCACCGCGCACAAACAACCTCTTGCGCCATTGGCTAACGGTGTGCGGCTTACCCACGCCGCCTGCGCATAAATTGCAACAAATTCAAACAGAAGTGATTGCTGCCGGCGCTGATCGCCAACCCTGCGTACACTGGAGCGGCGCACAAGTGCGGCGCTATCGCGGCTTGCTTTATGCCATGCCGCCGTTGCCTGCACCGCCCGTCACCTTTAACGCCGAATGGCACGCGCAAGCCGCGCCACCGCCGCTGCCGTTGGGCACATTACAGCTGGCACCAGATGGCGACCTACATTTGCCGCCGCAAGTGCAGGTGCGCTTGCGTCACGGTGGTGAAACCTGCCGCTGGCATGGACACCGCGTCAGCGTCAAAAAATTGTTACAAAGCAGTGATTTACCTACTTGGCTGCGGGCTTTTTTGCCGCTCATCTATAGCGCCGACACCCTAGTCGCAGTGCCTGGCGTCGCCGTGTGCGATCCCTTTCGCGTGCCGCTGGGCATGGGCGTACAACTGCATTGGGAACGCCAGAGGAGTCAGCCAACATGAATCAGAATCCTCCCGATTTGACCGAGCACAGTCCGCCCGCCGCCTTTGATGCGGCGCAATTTTTAAGCACCGCGCCGAGCAAACCGGGCGTTTACTGCATGTTTGAAGAGGAACGCAGCATTCTCTATGTGGGCAAAGCCAAAGACCTGAAAAAGCGCCTTGCCAGTTATTTCCGTAGCGAACAACAGCTTACGCCCAAAACCCGGGCACTGGTGACACGCATTCGGGACATTGAAATCACGGTGACGCACACAGAAACCGAGGCGCTGATCCTCGAAAACACCCTGATTAAGACCCATCAACCGCCGTATAACATACTGTTGCGCGACGACAAAAGCTATCCCTATATTTATTTATCCGCCGACGAATTTCCGCGTTTGAGTTTGCATCGCGGTGCAAAAACCGCCAAAGGGCGCTATTTTGGTCCTTATCCGAGCGCCAAAGCCGTGCATACCAGCTTGAATTTATTACAAAAACTCTTTCCCGTGCGACAATGCCGCGACAGCTTTTATCGCAACCGCTCGCGTCCCTGCTTGCAATACCAAATTAAACGCTGCACTGCGCCTTGCGTGGGGCTGATCAGCAAAGCCGCTTATGCCGAAGAAGTGCAGCACGCCACGCTCTTTTTGCAAGGTAAAAGTCACGCAGTGATTGATGCGCTAGTGGCAAAAATGCAAGCCGCGGCGCGTGCCCTGGCATACGAACAAGCAGCACATTACCGCGACCAAATCAACACCTTGCAGCATTTGCAAGAGCGCCAGTACGCCGACACAGATAGCCGTCAAGACATTGATTTAATTGCCTGTTTAAGCCGCGATCAGGTGGCTTGCGTGCAATTACTCAGTGTGCGTGACGGACGGCATTTGGGCAGTCGCGCCTACTTTCCCAAGCACACCCAAGACAGTAGCGAAGCAGAAATTCTTGCCGCTTTTCTAGCGCAATATTATTTGGCAAAAGAACGCGAATTGCCCGATGAAATCATTGTTAATCATGTACTTGAAGACACAGAAGCCTTATTGACGGCGCTCAAGGAACAACACGGACGCAGTGTGCGCCTAGACCACCGCGTGCGCGGCGCACGCGCACATTGGTTGGAAATGGCCGCAGAAAACGCCCGCGCCAGTTTAGAACAACGCCAGCCCACGCAATACCGCGAACGCCTCACCGCTTTAAGCCTGATGTTGCAACGAGATACCTTACCAGAGCGCCTCGAATGCTTTGACATTAGCCATACTCAAGGCGAAGCAACTGTTGCTTCCTGCGTAGTCTTTGATTTAGAAGGACCTTGCTCCAGTCACTATCGGCGTTTCAATATTAAAGGCGTTCAAGCAGGTGATGATTACGCGGCAATGCAACAAGCACTCACGCGGCGCTATCAAAAGCTCAAAGAAAACGAAGGCATTATGCCAGATATTTTAGTGATTGACGGCGGCAAAGGACAGGTTAAACAAGCAGTAGAAGTCCTAGAAGAACTACAAATCAACGAAATTCAAATTATCGGCGTTGCCAAGGGAACAACGCGCAAACCTGGTTTAGAAACGCTCATTCTGCCAGAAACCGAAGAAGCTTTATCCTTAGCCAAAGATTCTCCAGCACTACATCTCATTCAACAAATCCGTGACGAAGCCCATCGCTTTGCCATTACTGGACACCGCAACCGCCGCGCTAAAGCCCGCCGCGTATCCGTGTTGGAAGAAATCGAAGGCATTGGGCACAAACGCCGCCAGCAATTAATTGCGCATTTTGGTGGCTTACAAGGCGTGCAACGCGCTGGCGTGGAAGATTTAGCGCGAGTTCCTGGAATTAACCAAGCCCTCGCACAAAAGATTTATGATGCTTTTCATTAACTGTTTTTTATATTATAAATCAATTAATTGCACACATCCAATCAGTAACAACAGTCGCCCGCTCCCGCCTTTCTTGAATAAGGACAGACCGGACTTTTCTCTATGCAATAACTTGAGAGCCTGCCACGTCTGCTGAAATTCGAGTATAGTAATTCCATTCCGTTATCCGCCTGGTGCGGTGACTCTAGTTAATTTTCTTAGCCAAGTGTAGAAGACCATGAGCCAACAACTTCCTCGCAGTACGGCGGAAATCCGCCAAGCCTTTCTCGATTATTTTGCTTCCAAACAACACCAAATAGTCGCCAGTTCACCGCTGATTCCTGGCAATGATCCAACTTTGCTCTTCACCAATGCTGGCATGGTGCAATTCAAAGATACCTTTCTAGGTGTAGAACAACGCAATTACAACCGCGCCACCACTTGCCAACGCTGTGTACGCGCTGGCGGCAAACACAACGACTTAGAAAACGTCGGTTATACCGCACGCCATCATACCTTTTTTGAAATGCTCGGCAATTTCAGTTTCGGCGATTATTTCAAACACAATGCCATTCATTTTGCTTGGGAATTTCTTACCCATGTTTTGCAATTACCTAAAGAGAAACTCTGGGTTACAGTGTTTAAAGACGATGATGAAGCAGCTCACATCTGGTTAAAAGAAGTTGGCGTGGCGGCAGATCGTTTTTCCCGCTGCGGAGAAAAAGATAATTTCTGGAGTATGGGCGATACCGGTCCTTGTGGTCCTTGCACCGAAATATTTTACGATCATGGAGAACAGATATGGGGCGGACCGCCGGGTTCTCCTGAAGCAGACGGCGACCGTTACATTGAAATTTGGAATCTGGTATTTATGCAGTACAACCGCGACAACAATGGGGTTTTAACCCCCTTGCCTGCGCCTTCTGTGGATACTGGTATGGGTTTAGAACGCCTCGCCGCCGTGTTACAAGGTGTGCATAGCAACTATGAAATTGATTTATTCCAAAATTTGCTTAAAGCCGCTGCTGTGATTGCGCAATTAGAAGATTTAAACAATGCTTCGTTGCGCGTGATTGCTGACCATATTCGTTCTTGCACCTTTTTGATTATTGATGGCGTAGTGCCTTCCAATGAAGGACGCGGTTATGTATTACGCCGCATTATTCGCCGTGCGGTGCGTCATGGACACAAACTCGGTATTCGTGAAGCCTTTTTCTATCAATTAGTCAGCGCATTAGATACAGAAATGGGCGAGGCTTATCCAGCATTGCGCAAATCTGCATCCGTTGCTGAGCGTGTTCTAAAGCAAGAAGAAGAACGCTTTGCCGAAACCTTAGATCACGGCATGAAAATCCTTGAGCAAGCCATTGTAGAACTGCCTAAAGAAGAGGGGAAAGCCATAGAAATTCCTGGCAGCCTGGTATTCAAACTCTATGATACCTACGGCTTTCCCACGGATTTAACCGCCGACATCGCCCGCGAACGCGGCTTAACCCTAGACATGGCTGGCTTTGAGCTAGAAATGAGCGCCCAGCGCGAACGCGCCCGTGCTGCCAGCCATTTCAGCATGGATTTGAGCACAGACGGCGGCACCCTGGATTGCAAAACCCAATTTACCGGCTACGACGGCTTACAAGACACCGCCAAAGTCGTCGCTCTGTTCTGCAATAACCAAGCGGTTGAAAGCCTAAAGGTCAGCGAAAAAGGGCATATTGTCCTAGAAAACACGCCTTTTTACGGCGAATCTGGCGGACAAGTGGGCGACAGCGGCATCTTGCACAATGCCGATGCCCAATTTCGCGTCAGCGACACGCAAAAACACGGCAGCGCCCACCTGCACATAGGCACATTAGAACGCGGGCAAATCCACTTAGGCGACACTTTACATGCCCAAGTAGAGGGCGAACAACGCGCCGCCACCGCCCGCCACCACAGCGCCACCCACCTGTTACACGCCGCGTTGCGCACTGTGCTAGGCGATCACGTCAAACAAAAAGGTTCATTGGTAGACCCCAATCGCTTACGTTTCGACTTTGCGCATTTTGAACCCATCAATGCAGAACAACTCAAACAGATTGAACGTCTGGTTAATCAACAGATTCTATTCAATAATCCAGTGCAAACCCAATTAATGAACTTAGAAGAAGCCATGCACAGTGGTGCAATGGCACTGTTTGGCGAGAAATACGCAGAACAGGTGCGCGTGCTTTCAATTGGTGATTTCTCTGTAGAACTCTGCGGGGGTACTCATGTTCATCATGCGGGCGACATTGGCTTATTCAAAATTCTTCATGAAACCGGCGTTGCCGCTGGTGTGCGTCGCATTGAAGCTGTGACCGGACAAGTCGCGCTGGATTGGGTTGAAATCGCAGAACAACGTCTCAGCAATCTGGCTCATTTGCTGAAAACAGAACCCAGTAAATTAGAAGAACGCATCAACCAGTTGCTAGAACAACTCAAATCCGGTGAAAAAGCCCTACAACAGCTACAAACCAAACTCGCTAATGCTCAAGGCGATGATTTGCTGGCTCAAGCCATAGACATCAAAGGGATAAAAGTGCTTGCTGCCCAATTGGAAGGGGTTGAAGCCAAAGCCTTGCGTGAATTATTGGATCAATTCAAAAGCAAACTGGGCACTTGCGCTCTGGTGTTAGCAGTGATTAATGAAGATAAGGTAAGCCTCATTGCTGGCGTGAGCAAAGACGCTACCAATCGCCTCAAAGCGGGCGAATTGGTCAACTATGTTGCCCAACAAGTGGGTGGCAAAGGCGGCGGGCGCCCTGACATGGCACAAGCTGGCGGCAACAATCCGGCGGCATTAGCGGGCGCGTTAGCCAGCGTAAAAGGCTGGGTGGAAGAACAATTGAGCTAGTTGAATGCCCAAAATGCTGCTAAAAGCGCTTCCAGTTCTTTAAGAACTGGAAGCGCTCAATACCCGCTTTTTTATTGAAGCTTAAATCAAGCAAAAAGCTTTTCTTAAGCAAATTTTTTATGGCAAATGCGCGTAAGCCACCAGCGTTAGAAACTCGGCAAATTCATCGCTACAGGTGATTTGTTCTAACAGTTGTGCGGCTAAAGCATAATGTCCCGCTTGATAAGCGGCATCGCCGAGTTGCTGTTGCAGGTTGCTTAATTCTTGTTGTAAAACAGCGCGGAATAATTCTACAGTGATTTTCCGTTCGTCATTTAAGCAACCTTTCGGGTAACGAATCCATTGCCAAAGTTGTGCACGGGCGATTTCGGCAGTGGCGGCGTCTTCCATGAGATTGTGTAGCGGCACGCAGCCGTTGCCACCGAGCCAAGCGGCAAGGTAATGCAAGGCGACGCTGACGTTGCCCTTTAAGCCGGCTTCGGTAATTTCCCCTTCTGGCAGCCTAAGTAAATCAGCGGCTGAGACTATAACATCTTGACGTAATTTATGTTTTTGGTGCGCACTGGGCATGTGCTGGTTAAAAATCTCCAGTGCGACTGGCACTAAGCCAGGGTGTGCGACCCAAGTGCCGTCGTGTCCGTCAGTGGCTTCGCGTTCTTTGTCAGCACGCACTTTGGCAAAAGCCGCTTCATTGGCAGCGGCATCATTTTTTATCGGAATCTGCGCTGCCATGCCGCCCATCGCGTGTGCATTGCGCTTGTGGCAGGTTTTAATGGCTAACAACGAATAAGAACGCATGAAATGCGTGGTCATGGTAATTTGCGCGCGATCCGGCAAAACATATTCAGGATTCTTTTGGAAGCGTTTAATGAAACTGAAAATGTAATCCCAGCGTCCGCAATTTAAGCCAACGCAATGTGGTTTAAGTTCATACAGAATTTCTTCCATTTCAAAAGCACCGAGAATGGTTTCAATCAGCACCGTTGCTTTAATGCTGCCGCGTGCAACACCTAAAGCATCTTGGGCAAAATTGAATACATCGTTCCATAAACGCGCCTCTAAATGACTTTCCATTTTTGGCAAATAAAAATAAGTACCTGAACCTTTTGCTTGTTGGGTTTGAATGTTATGGAAGAAATACAAGCCAAAGTCCATAAAAGCGCCTGGAATGGGGCTGCCGTCTACCAGAATGTGTTTTTCCTCGAGATGCCAACCACGCGGACGCACCAGAAGCGTGGCAACTTCTTGATTTAATTTGTATTGCTTACCTTCTGGCGAGCTGAATTCAATGCTGCCACGGTTGGCATCGCGCACATTGATTTGCCCTTCAACCATTAATTCCCAAGTGGGACTGGAGGCGTCTTCAAAATCTGCCATGAACATTTTTGCCCCAGAATTCAAAGCGTTAATTACCATTTTGCGGTCTACCGGACCAGTAATTTCAACGCGGCGATCTTGCAAATCAGCCGGTGTTTCTGCCACAGTCCAGGCGCTTTCGCGTATTTCGCGGGTTTCTGGCAGAAAATCGGGCAATTTGCCAGCGTCTAATTCCGCCTGCCGTTGCTGACGACGCGCCAATAGCTGATTGCGGCGCTCACGAAAAGTACGGGTCAGCGCGGCAATAAATTCCACTGCCTCGCTGCTTAAGATGTCTGCATACTCAGGTTTAATTTCAGCAACAATCTGAATGCCGTTGGATGTAAAAGGGGAGTGAAATAACTGGGTCATGGCAAGCTCCTGGCAGTTTTATTTTTTTGAGGAAAGAGAGCTGCATTTTTACGCTGCGCTGCAACATTTGCAAGCTAAAGCTGTCAATCCTCTGTATTAGGCTGCTTAATATGGGTCGCCCAGTTTTACCTTACATGGCGGGAATTGCTTCAATAAATCACCTGCACTTGCTGCGTACCCAGCAACACACGCAGGTTTTGCAACAAGTCTTCGGCGGGACGCACCCGCCACTCAGTGCCCAGGCTCAACTCGGCTTGCCATTGATCCTCGCGCGCATATTCGATCATGACCGCACAACGCCCATTGCGGTAAGGCGTAAAAAGCTGCGCTAACTGCTGCGCCAAAGCGTTTGCAGTCTGGGTTTGCCTGATTTTTAAGCGTAACTGCTTGGCGTGATTTTCCCGTGCTTGTTCTATATCCAAAATCTGTTCAACCGTCATACTCAAACCGCCGTTAAAACGATCCTCTGCGACTTCGCCTTCAACCACCAAAACCACATCTTTCTGCATTAAATCTCTATATTTATCATAGGTATCTGAGTAGAGTTTAAGCTCAATGCGGGCGCTTTTGTCGTCTAGGCTCAAAAACGCCATTTTGCCGCGCTGGGTGTTTTTCACGCGCACATCCATCACCAACCCCGCTGTCCATACTTTTTGCTCGCGTCCGGTCGGCTTTAAGGTATTCAAACGCTTACTGAAATGCGTCAACTCTGGCAAAAACTGATCAATCGGATGCCCCGTCAGATACAAGCCTAAAGTCTCTTTTTCACCCAATAATCGTTGGTTTTCGTGCCAAGTTTCGACTTCTTGCGCATAAGGCAAGGCTTTGTTTTGCAAATCTTCTTCTGATTTTGCAAAGACTCCACCAAATAAATCATTCTGCCCACAAGAGCGGGCTTGCGCTTGCTGTTCCGCCATTTTCAGCGCCGTGTCCAAAGACGCCAGTAACAGTTCTCGCGGGGTGGCTTGTTGTGCGTCCAGAGCATCCAAAGCGCCCGCACGAATCAGACTTTCCAATACTCGGCGATTACATTTACGCAAATCAATACGCCGACAAAAATCAAATAAATCGGTGAATTTTCCATTATTTTTACGTTCTTCAACAATCACTTGCAAAGCCGCTTCTCCCGCGCCTTTGATGGCGCCCAAACCATAATGAATCGCATTGGCTTGGGTTTTAGAAACAGTGAATTTGTAATGACTGCTATTAATGTGCGGCGGCAAAATATCTAACTTCATACTGCGACATTCTTCAATCAACATCACCACTTTATCTGTGTTGTCCATATCCGCCGACAATACCGCCGCCATAAAAGCCGCCGGATAATGTACTTTCAACCAAGCGGTTTGATAAGACACCAAAGCATAAGCTGCCGAATGTGATTTATTGAAACCATAACCGGCGAATTTTTCCATTAAATCAAAGATGTAGTTGGCTTGTTTGGGGTCTACTTGACGGGCTATTGAACCGCTTAGAAAAGTTTCCCGTTGTTTTGCCATTTCTTCTGGTTTTTTCTTCCCCATTGCGCGGCGTAATAAATCCGCACCGCCTAAAGAATAGCCGGCTAATACCTGCGCAATTTGCATCACTTGCTCTTGATACAAAATAACGCCATAGGTGGGTTTTAGTATAGGTTCTAAATCCGCGTGTGGGTATTCAACTTTGGCAATGCCGTGTTTACGGTTAATGAAATCATCCACCATGCCGGATTGCAAAGGACCGGGACGGTATAAAGCCACTAAAGCAATGATGTCTTCAAAACAACTGGGTTTCAGGCGCTTAATCATTTCCTGCATTCCCCGTGATTCAAGCTGAAATACCGCAGTGGTTTTACCCTTTTGCATCAAATCAAATGCGGCTTTATCATCTAAAGGAATGCTGAGAATATCCAGCTTCTTTGCATCATTTGACAGCAGGGCGACATTATCCAATGCCCAATCAATAATGGTCAGCGTGCGCAAGCCGAGAAAGTCGAATTTAACTAAACCAATGGCTTCCACATCGTTTTTATCAAATTGAGTCACAATGCCGGTTTCGCCTTCTTCACAATACAGCGGAGAAAAGTCAGTTAAGGCGGTAGGAGAAATTACCACGCCGCCGGCATGTTTACCCGCATTGCGGGTTAAACCTTCCAGCTTGCGCGCCATATCAATCAGTTCTTTAACTTCTTCCTCATTATCATAGCGATTTTTTAATTGCTCTTCTTGTTCTAAAGCCTTGTCTAAAGTAATGCCTAAATCAAATGGAATGAGTTTCGCAATTTGATCCACAAAACCATACGGATGACTTAATACGCGCCCTACATCGCGCACAACCGCTTTTGCAGCCATTGAACCATAGGTAATGATTTGAGAGACTTTATCGCGTCCATAATGCTGTGCGACATAATCAATTACCCGGTCGCGCCCTTCCATGCAGAAATCCACATCAAAGTCAGGCATTGAAACACGCTCAGGATTCAAAAAGCGTTCAAACAGCAAATCATATTGCAAGGGATCAAGATCAGTAATGCCCAAGGCATAAGCCACCAACGAACCCGCCCCTGAGCCGCGTCCCGGACCGACGGGGATTTGGTGCGCTTTTGCCCAGCGAATAAAATCAGCAACGATCAAGAAATAGCCAGGAAAATCCATGTTAATGATTACATCTAGCTCAACTTGCAGGCGTTCGTCATAAGGCGCTCGCCGCGCTTGTGCCTGTGTGCCAAACAAAAACTCCAGGCGTTGTTCTAAGCCCTGTCGCGCTTCTTGGCGCAAGAAATCCGCCGTGCTTAACTCGCCAGTCGGAAATTTCGGCAAAAAATTCTTGCCCAAGGTCATGGTAAGGCTACAACGTTGCGCAATTAACTCAGTATTTTCAATGGCTTCTGGAATATCTGAGAATAATTCCAGCATTTCCTGTGAACTACGCAAATACTGCTCGGCGCTGTAATGGCGCGGACGCGATTTATCGTCTAGGGCATGACCCTCATGAATGCAGACCCGCACCTCGTGCGCGGCAAAATCTGCTGGCTTGATAAAGCGCACATCATTCACCGCCACCACAGGCGTTTGCTGATCCAGCGCCAAATTGACCGCTGCGTGCAAATAGCTTTCTTCGTGCTCGCGTCCGGTGCGTTGCAGTTGCACATAAAAGCGATCAGGAAAACAAGCGTTCCAGAAGGCTAACTGCTGTAGCGCCTGATCGGTTTTTCCTGCCAGCAAGCTCTTACCCAGATCGCCTTGATGCCCGCCAGACAAACAAATCAGCCCGGCGTTCCAATCGTGCAGCCATTCGCGTGCAATTGCCGCTACACCAAGTTTTTGTCCATGCGTATAGGCTTTTGAAATTAAACGAGAAATATTCAGATAGCCAGTGTAGTTCTGACACAAAAGCACTAAGCGATGTAACTCTCCTTGTTCGCGTAGCAATAAATCTGCGCCGATAATGGGCTTGATGCCCGCACTTTGTGCGGCTGAATAGAACTTGACTAAAGCAAACAGATTGCTTTGATCGGTCACCGCACAAGCCGGCATCTGTTCTGCGCTTAAGGCTTTTACCAGTGGTTTCACGCGCACTAAGCTGTCACGCAAAGAGTATTCTGTATGTACCAGCAAATGGATAAATTTCATATGGATTTCTTTTGTTTAAATATCTGGATTGTAAAATATTGAATTGAGTTCAATGAGGCATTGAATATCAATGAAAGACAAGCCACTGTTTTTTTGCAACTGCCTGTCACAGTGATGCAAGATATTTTCTCGTGCAACGCAGAGCGCGAGAACCACCGTGCCGTGTAGAACGCTGGTACGAGGGAATAAAATCCAATACTTCACGCACCTGAAACTCCGGCAGGCGTTTAGCGTGTTGATAAATCAATTCGGCTGTGTTCATGGTTTATCTTCTAAGACGTAGATACCGTCTCACCCGTCAAGCCTTACCCAACGCTTCGACAGGCTCAGCAC
>DYPD01000117.1:0-4140 GCA_020720115.1 Thiomargarita sp.
GTCAAAATTAGAAATATTTTGAATAATTTGAACTTTTTTTCAACTCGTAATTTGAATTTTTGAATGACCGTTGCCGCTCGGAATGACTTCGATGTGCGTGGCAATGCGCTCTTTGAGTTCGGCAAGGTGAGAAATAACGCCGATAATTTTGCCTTCGCTTTGTAAATTTGACAACGCGGACAGCGCAACATCCAGATAATCAGAGTCGAGCGTGCCGAAACCTTCGTCGATAAACATGGTGTCGATGCGCATATTTTTGCTTGCCATATTTGCCAAACCGAGTGCGAGCGCCAGCGAAACAATAAATTTTTCGCCGCCCGAAAGGTTTTGCGCCGTGCGTTCCTCGCTGTTTTGAAATTTGTCGATAACCGATAATTCAAACGGATTCGATGCATCGCCGGAGCGTTTGAGCAAATATCTGTCGGACATTTTTTGAAGTTGGCGATTGGACAAACCGATTAAATGTTCAAACGTCAGTGCCTGCGCAAAATTTCGATATTTTTTACCGTCCTGTGCGCCGATTAGTCCGTTTAACGCGCTCCATTTCAGGCAGATTTCTTGTTGTTTTTCCTTTTCATCAAGTTTTTTACCGAAGATTTTTGAATTTTCAAGATTTGTCTTCAAAGCCTGATTGTGCGCCCCAATTTTCTGCGACAATTCGTCCGACTTAACTTTATGTAAATCAATTTCATATAGAAGTTCTTCCGCCGATTTTTCGGAAGTTTTTTTCGCTTGTTTTTCTAAAAATTCCTGCTCTTTTGAAGCTATAATTGCTCTGTTTTTTTCAAGTTCGGTCGTGATTTCGGCAGTTTCTTTGTCTGCATTTGATTTTGCAATTTCGGCTGTATTAATCTGAATTTTCAAACGATTTTCTTCTGTTTCAACCACTTTTTCTCCAAAAATTTCTAATCGTTCTTGTTTGATATTTTGTCTTTCGGTTTCAAAGGTTTGTTTTTCGGATACTTTATCCTGTAACAGTTTTGAAATATTTTCTAACTCTTTGTTATTTAATGAAATACCATGATTAAGATTTGAAATTTCGAGGTTCAAATCGTTAATTTGTTTTTGATTCTTGTTCCAATTTTCAAGGCATTTTTTCAGATTTTCAATCGTATCGACACCGTATTTTTCCAGTTTTTCGACAAAAAGAGTGTGTTGCGCGTTGTAATTTTCTTGCGATGCGGTTGTCAATGCTTGTTTCGATTTTAAGTGTTGTTCGGCTAATTTCAGCGCGGTTTCGGCTTCGGTTTTCAATTTTTCAGCGTTTTGTTTTTCTGTCGCTAATGCCGGTAGTTCATTGTCTCTCAATTGTTTAATCAGATTTTCGCATTTCGTTGCAACCTTAATTTTTGTGTCAATTTGTTTGTATTCATTCAGTTTTTGCAGCCGAATGTCTTCGAGGTTTTCAAGCAAATTTTCTGCGTTCGGAACAGAAAATTCCGGATTGACACGTTGAATTTCCGAAATAATTTGCGAACGTTTCGATGCGTTTTCCGACAAGACTTTCTCTTCTTTCGCTTTGTTTTTCAAGGTATTGTCCTTGTCCGAATGTAGTTTCGTAAGTGTTTTTTCGTCTTGTTGCAGCGTTTGTAATTTGGTTTGATGTTCCGATTTCAAGTTTTGAAATTCCGTTTCTTTTTCGCCGAGTTGCGGCACGTTTCCGAGCGCGTACGGGTGTTCCGCCGCGCCGCAAAGCGGACACGGTTCGCCGTCTTTCAGGGTTTTTCGGTGTTGGTCTAAACTCTGAATCTTTTTGGTCAGTTTTATATTTTCTTCGAGCAAAATTATCTGATTTTCAAGACTTTGCAAGTTAAATTTGTTCTGTGTTGTTACGTTTGAAAGTTCTTGCGCCGAGCGTTCGCACGAATTGATATTTTTCTCGAAATCCGATATTTCTTTACGATTTTTTAAAATTGAATTCTCAATTTCAATCAAGTTTTTTACATGAGTTCCAAAGAATTGTATATTTTCTTTATCTGTCTGATAGTCTGTAAGTTCGCGCCCGTTGAGAATCTCAAATAATTCCAATTTTTTGGCTTCAAGCTCTTGAGTTTTTGCCGCAAATTGTTGGTCTTTTTTTTCAAAAACAAGGTTTGCATTTCTCCGATTTGACTGTTTTAAGTCAAAATTTTCTTCCAAACTTTTGCGTTCGGAAATTTGATTGTTGATTTCAGTTAAAGTATTGACCAACAAGCGATTTTCACTTTCATATGCGGAATACTCGGAAACAAGTTCTTCATATTTTTTGTTTTTCTCAGCCCAGCTTTGCGTTTCGTTAAGTTCTTTTTGCGCATTTGCAAATTCAACCGTTTGTTTTTTTAACGTTTCGGATAATTCAGTTTCGGATTTTTCTAAGTTGAAAATAGCCTCTAAAAGTGGTTTTAGTAATTTTTCTTTTTCTGTAAGTTGTGTTTCTAATGCTCTGATTTTCAAAAAGACAGGCGTTTGAATTTCTTGTTCCTCTTTTGCCGATTTTAAATTTATTTCCGAGAGTTCAAGCGTTGTTTTTGAGATTTTTGCACGTTCTTCCATTTCAGGCAAACTTAGTTTTGTCTGTGCAATTTGTTTTTGCAAAATATCTAAATCTTCTGTCTGCTTTTTTGAGGTTTCTAAGATTTTCAACGCATTGTCTGTCTGAATTTTAGCTTGTTCGGATTCGGCAATTTCAGCCTGTAATTTTGTCAGTTCTTCTTCTGAAAAAATATGGATTTGCCCAAGTTCAAGTTTGATATTTTCAAGTTTTTGCTGTTCGTTTTTGTTACGTTCAAAGACTTTTTCCGAAATTTTTGCATAAATTTCCGTGCCGGTTACTTGCTCCAAAAGTAAGCCTTTTTCGTTTTTATCAGCTTGTAAAAATGCGGCAAAACTGCCTTGCGCAAGCAAAATCACTTTTGTAAATTGCTCGAAAGTAAGTCCAAGAATATCAACAATTTGTATATCGCAACTGCGTACTTGGTCGGCAATAATTGTATCGTTTGCATCGGCAATTTGTCTGTTTACCGGTTTCAGATTTCCTTCCGGATTTTTTGCTGTGGGACGTGTTTTTTCCTGCTTCCACGACGATTTCCAGATTTTTCCGCCGGCTTCAAACCGAATTTCAGAATAACAATCTTTTTCGCCCCGCGTCATCACCGCATTTTCCGAACCGGTAATTTCAACGCGCGGCGTTTTTCCGTATAAAGCGAGCGAAACGGCATCCAAAATCGAACTTTTTCCGGCGCCGGTTTTTCCTGTAATCGCAAACAGACCGTCGTTCGTGAAAACGGGTTTTGTAAAATCAATTTCGTTTTCGCCCGACAGGGAATTGATATTTTTGAATTTCAGATTTAAAATTTTCATAAGTTCTTAGTTTTCAGTGTTTAAAATATCCAAAATTTCTTTGTAAGACAGTTTCAGCGTTTCTTTTTGTTCGTCCGAAATGTTATTTTTTTCAAGCAAAATGTCAAAAACATCAAACGTATTCAAATTTTCGGGCGATTCCGAGGTGTCGTTCATCGTAAGAACTTCGTTTAAATGTAGCAAATTTTGCAAGTTCAGCACTTCGATTTTTGAATTTGCCGTCTGTTCGCTCACCCAAGCCGATAAATCCGGAAAAATTTCATTGCTTTTGTAAAGAATTTCAACCCAAACAGATACGTTAGAATTTCGTAACTCCGACAGGCGGTTTTGGATGAACGTTTTATCGCCTTTGATAGATTCCAAGTTTTGAAACATCGGAATTTCTATGGTTTCAATATTTATTTCTTCTTTAAAATCAACAATATACACACATTTTTTTTGTCGCGCTTCGCCAAAACCCATCGGAATCGGCGAGCCGCAATATCGAATATGGTTTTTAATTACGGACGGCAAATGATAATGTCCAAGTGCAACATAATCAAATGTTTGTGGAAAAATATCACTTCCGACGGCTTCAATCGTTCCGATGTAAGTTTCGCGCACGCCGTCGTCGTCGTTTCGTTTGCCGCCCGCAACGGATAAATGTCCGGTTGCGATAATCGGAATTGCTTTTGCGAACCCATTTCGCTTATTTTCAGCAAGTTGCGCTATTTCTTCGTAATGTTTTCGTATGCTTTCATTGATGCGTTTTGAGCGGTCGGTGTACGTTTCGCCTTCCGTAAAACGGCTGATGTCGCGCTC
>DYPD01000117.1:4240-7450 GCA_020720115.1 Thiomargarita sp.
AGCGTTCTGCCCAGATGCCAGTCGGAAGTGTGTAGAATTTTCATAAATCTTAGTTTTGTGTATTTTTAATTCGATTTATCCGATTTTCGGCTTATCTGATTTGCGACTATCCGGTTTTGGCGCTGCGGTTTTGCTTTTTGGAATTTTGGGCGCATTTAATTTCAATCGCATTCGGATTAATTCTGCGCGTTCGAAAAAATCCTCATTTTCACCTGCTTCAACGTATCTGCCGGTATTTCCGCCACAATTTTTGCACGCACCTTCAAACGAAATATCGTTCAGGTGGTTTAGCGAAGCGGAAGACATTATCATTCCGTTTTTTTGAGTTCCGCAAGTAGGACTTCCGCAAAATACATTACTGTCAAGAAGTTCCATAATATACGCATATTCTTCCTCGAAAATAAAATGTAAATCTTTGTCTGAAAGTTCAATTATCACTCTTTCCGATTTCATGGCTGTAATTTTGAGAATTTATTTGCGATTTTTATATTTTTCTATCTGATTTATTTCGACAAACACCCACAAATATATAATTTCAATTCGTTTTGAGAAAAAAAATAGCGTTTATCTTTTGCAAAACCGCACGATGTCTTGTTTTGGCATTTTTTGTAAATTTTATAGTGTTTCAATTAAAAAAGTTCGAATCGTTTTATGCTCAACGCCTTTGTAATTCGACTGCGCCATAAGGTCTGTCGATACTACAATTTTTCGATTGTTATCATTGATTTTTAGTAAGTTGCCAAACTCTCGTTCGTGAACTGATTCGTCCGAAATTAAATATGCAACTTGCACGTAAATGGTTTTATCGCCGCGATTTGCAACGAAATCTATCTCTTTATCGTCAAATTTTCCGACAAAAACATCGAATCCTTCTATAAGTAATTTATTAAGAACAATATTTTCCAAAATTTTGTTAATATCCTTCATATTAAAGCGTTGCAGTGTATTTCGCAAGCCAATATCGGTAAAATAATATTTTTTGTTTATTTCAAAAATTCGTCTGCCTTTGATGTCGAAGCGGTTAAGTTTTCGGATAAAAAACGCGTCTTCGAGGTATTGTAAATATTCCAAAACAAGTTTCGTTGAAATTTCAACGTGCTGACTTTTAAGAAAATCGCTGATACGTTTCGCACTGATTAAACTTCCCAAATTGTCGGCTAAAAACAAATTTAAACGCTCCAAAAATGCCAGATTTCTGAGTTTATAGCGTGCAACAACATCGCGCAGAATTATGGTGTTGTAAATATTTTTCAAATATTCATATACTGCATTTTCTTCTAAATCAATATGATACAAATATGGTAAGCCTCCAAATTTTATGAATTTGGCAAATGTTTCGTCCGAATCGCTGAGTTTGTGAAATTGAATAAATTCCGGGTAAGACAAACTGTGGATTTGAAATTGGATATAGCGTCCGCTCAGATACGTTGCAATGTCGCTCGACAACATTTTTGCATTGCTTCCGGTGCAATATATATCAAAATTACCTTCGGCAACAAAACTTCTTAGTGCAATTTCGAAAGTTTCAATATCCTGAATTTCATCAATAAACAGAAAATTTTTCGAGGTGTGGGTCGATTTTGATTTTACATATTCTGTTAAATCTTTTGACGTAATCAGCTCCGAAAAATCACTTAATTCTTTGTTGATGTAAATAATATTTGGGTTTTCAAAATTTGATTTCACGTAATCCATGAGCTGAAAAAGCATATAACTTTTTCCCACACGGCGTTGTCCCACAAACACTTTAATAATTTCTTTACCTACAAAGGGTTTAATTTTGTTGATATAATTTTCTCTGAAGATATATTCTTTTGGCATATTTTAAGTTTTACTTATAGATAAAACATTTGGCAAAAATACAAAAAGTTTTACTCATAAGTAAAACTTTTGATAAAAATATGAAAACTTTTACTCGTAAGTAAAAGTTTTCATATTTTCCTTTGCTCTTTAGACGCAAACCTTGCGTCTCTACAAACTCTACGAACTCAATTTTGCTTCATAAAATAAGGTGGATGAATTTTCGGGTCGAAAAATTTTGCGTGCGGCGGCAAGAATTTGTTCGGGTGTAACAGCCAAATATTTTTCCAATTCGGTGTTGTAATCTTCGGCTTGCCCGATAAGTTCAAAATATGCCAGCGACATTGCCTTATTCAGCGTGTTGGTTTCGTTAAACAAAAATTTCGATTCCCAAATATTTTTGACTTTTTGAATTTCGTCATCGGTTGGGGCGGATTTTGTAATTTCCTCAATTTCAGCAAGAAGCGCGGCTTCCGCAGTTTCAAAATCGACATCGTCGGACAATTTTCCCGAAAAGACGAACAGGTTGTTTTCCAAACTGCCTGTCAAATACGCATCAATATCTGTAAACAATTCTTGCTCTTTGACCAAACTTTGATACAATCGGCACGATTCGCCCATGCTCAAAATATCTGATAATAAGTCTGTTGCATGAAAATCCGCATCCGTGCGCGCGCACGCGTGATACGCACGATGGTATGCGTGCGTGGGCACATCGCGTTGCACGCGGAGCACACGCGCTTCCGTTTGCGCAGGCTCTTGCGGCAGGTTGCGCGGTTTCACGTTTCGCGCCTCTATCGGACCAAACCACTTTTCGGCAAGCGTGCGCACGGTTTCCGTGTCCGTGTTTCCGGCAACCACCATGATGCAATTGTCGGGTGCGTAATGCGCGAAGAAAAAGTCTTTAACATGCTGCATTTCAGCCTTTTCGATGTGCGAAACATCTTTACCGATGGTTGCCCACTGATACGGATGCACTTTGTATGCCAACGGACGCAGCAGCAGCCACACATCGCCGTAAGGTTGGTTCAGATAGCGTTGCCTAAATTCTTCTATAACAACTTGACGCTGAACATCTAAGCTCTTGTCCGTAAAGGCTAAACTCAACATGCGGTCGGATTCGAGCCAAAAAGCTGTTTCCAAATTTTCTTTGGGCAACGAGATGTAATAATTCGTGAAGTCGTTGTTCGTGAATGCGTTATTCACGCCGCCCGCGCTTTGCAGCGGCGTATCGAATTCCGGAATATTTACCGAACCGCCAAACATCAGATGCTCAAACAGATGCGCAAATCCGGTGCGTTCCGGATCTTCGTCGCGTGCGCCCACGTTGTAAAGCAGATTTACCGTAACAAGCGGCGTAGTCGGGTCGGGGTGGACTATGATTTTCAGTCCGTTATCAAGTGAAAATTT
>DYPD01000117.1:7550-11745 GCA_020720115.1 Thiomargarita sp.
GGGTTTGGTTGAAACGAAGCAACCTCCGCTGTATTTTAAATATTTGGGTACATCGGGAGTTCCGTTTCCGTTGGTGTCTTTGAAACTTTTTAAAAATTCGAGAATTGCCATCCATTCTTTGCCTTTGTGTTTACCGAGTTCTTTGGTCTGATATTCAAGCGTATAAGCGTAAATATTTTTGATTTTTTTTCCGTTTTCGTCTTTTGGAGTAAGTTTTACCAAACCTTTGCTCATTTGCTTTATTTTGCCGATGAATGAAAGTAAATATGTATTTGCAGAAATGCTGTAAAGTTCTGAGCTGTTGCGAGATATGTCAATAATTTTACCGTTAATTTCAATTTCTTCAACTTTGCGCAACATCACTTTGTCGGGGTTGTAATGCACCAAAATGCCTGAGAAATAGAGATAACTGTCCGTGCCGGGCGTGGTGCTCATGAGTGCAACTTCCATGAGTTTCTTGATTTCGCGCCCTGTGAGCCAAACTTTTGCAAGCGGACTTCCCGGATGTGCCGAACTGTCTGCGCCCAAGGGCATGATACGAAAAACATCAGCCGGCGTAATTGTGCCTTTCAAAATGGATTCGCGCACGGTTCCGCCCGCAACAACCACAATATCAGTGCCTGAGCTAAACGAATCGGTGTAAAATTTTACGGCTTCAGCCACGAATTGTCCCATCAATCCGATATTTCGGGTGTCGTAGTCGGCTGTCGGCAAATCGGTGTCGGTTTCGGCAAGTTTGGTGTCGTATTTTAAGCCGAGCGGTGCAAAAAATGGTTCGGAAACTCGGCTTTTGTAGGATTCTATCATTTTGTGAACCACGCCGTTCGCTTCAATTTTGTCGTCAATCGGAATAAGTTGGTAGCTGTGTTTTACGGTACTGCCCGAAAAATCCAATTCCAATTTTCCGAGAAATTGTCCGTACGCGCCGGTTTGCACAATCAACGTTTTTCCGACAATTTTGGGCTGCGGCGTTTTAATATGCGTATGTCCGCTGAGAATGAGGTCGATACCGGGAACCTTTTTCGCAAGTTCAACATCTTCGCCGACCATATATTCTTCCTTGTCCGGATATACGCCGCTGTGCGACAGGCAGATAACGTAATCGACTTTCTCAACTTCTCGCAAGGTTTTGGTGATGCGTTTTGCAGTTTTGAACATGTTTTCAAATTTCAGCGGCGCGGCTCCGGGTGCAACCGAAACGGCATCTTCGCCGATAAGTCCGAAAATTCCAAACTTAATTCCTTGACGTTCAATGACTTTGTAAGGTTGTATCGTTTTGTTTTTGACTAATTCTTCCAAACCGTCATCAAAATCTTTTTCGGGTGAAAAAATGAATTGCGATGCTAAAATGTCGGGCGTTCCGCCGCGTTTTTGCGCTGCCACAATAGCTTCCGCCAAAAATTTCGGACTGAAATCGAACTCATGATTACCGATTGTAACGGCATCGTAGCCCATTACACTCATTAAATATAGTTGAAATCCGGTTTGATTTTCGAGAGTATGAAAAATTGTGCCCATCAGAAAATCGCCGGCATCAAGCACAAGTGTTGCGTCCGGATTCGCTTGTTTTTCGGCGTAAATTTTAGCTGCAATACGTGCAAAACCGCCTCTGGTGTTGTCGTTTCCGGTGTACATGGGCGAATATTCCGACTCCGGACCGAAGCCCGTGAGGTTCGAGTGCATGTCGTTCGTGTGCAAAATCACAACTTTTTGCGCCGAAACGCTGAAAATTATCGAAAGTACAAGTGCTGCCGTAAAAATTGCGCGGAGATATGTTTTCATGTCTTTTTCTTGGAAATTAAACTTTGTACAAATGTAGAAAAATATGTTTATTCAAACCCAATTTTCGGATACATTTCTATTTGAATTTTGATATTTTTGAAAGAAAGACACTTTTTTTGATAGAAAATTAAAATATTTGTTTAATTTTGGAGATGTTCCGAAAACGTTTTAGATATTTGCTTTTATCTAAATTAGGTGTAATTTAGTCTTAATTGAAATTTTGCTTTATGATAAATACTGTTGAAATACTTAAAAATATATCCGATTTGCCTATATCACAACGACTTTCGATTATTGAAAACTTGTTGCATTCTGTAAAAACGGATACTTTAAAACAAATTGAAAAAAATGACACCAACGATTTAAAATCTTTATACAAACTATTTTTCCTCACAAATGAGGCACAAGTGCTTCATAATGTGCTCGATACAAAAAATAAATTTCAAATATCAAAAGGAAATAAAAAACTCAGTCCTACGGCATTATTTGGCATTTGGGAGCGAAAACCACGAAGTTTGGAAGAGCTTAGAAACAACAATTGGAATCGAAATATGAGTTTGTAATATGATATTGTGCGATACAAATATATTCATCAGTGCGTTCAATCAACGACAAGATACGATTGAAAGAATGTTGCAAATTGGTTTTGAAAATATTGTAATATCGAGTGTTACGGCTATGGAGTTATTTCGAGGAACAGGTAATAAATCCGAATTAAGTAAAATGAAAAAATATCTTAAATATTATGATTTGATTCATTTTACAGAGCAAATATCTGAAAAAGCTGTTGAATTGTTACAAAATTTTCATCTGAGCAATAATTTGCAAATACCGGATGCAATTATCGGTGCGACAGCAATTGTTTGCGAAATTCCGCTTTTTACCTATAATAAGAAAGATTTCAATTTTATGCCGAAAATTCAGCTTTACGAATGATTTTTCTACGTTTTTAATAATTTTCTGAAAATATTTTAAATAGTAATACAATGATATACAAAGATTTAACTCCGACAGCAGTTTGGACGTATTTCAACGAAATAAACCAAATTCCGCGACCATCGAAAAAAGAAGGCAAAATGATTGAGTATTTGCTCAACTTTGCAAAAAGTCATGCGCTCGATGCCGAGTTTGACAGTTTCGGGAACGTGATTATTCGCAAACCCGCATCGCCCGGCATGGAAAATGCAAAACCCGTTATCTTGCAGAGCCACAGCGATATGGTGTGCGAAAAAAATGCCGAAACTGCACACGATTTCGACAATGACCCCATTCAAACGTATATTGAAGACGGTTGGGTGAAGGCAAAAGGCACAACGTTGGGCGCAGACGACGGCATCGGCGTGGCGGCAACTTTGGCGGTTTTGGCGGCTGACAATTTGGCACACGGTCCGATTGAAGCCTTGATTACTGCTGACGAAGAAACCGGAATGACCGGCGCATTTGGCTTGTCCGACAAGGCATTAACCGCTAAAACGCTCATCAATTTGGATTCCGAAGACGAAGGCGAACTTTACATTGGTTGCGCCGGCGGAATGGACACGGTGTTTGAAATTCCGTATAAACGAAAATCCGTAAAAGGCAATGTTTCAGCCTATAAAATTTCGGTAACAGGCTTAAAAGGCGGACATTCGGGCGACGAAATTCATAAAGGTTTAGGTAATGCCAACAAAATTCTCACGCGTTTGATTCTTCACGCACAAAATATTTTCGATGTGCGACTTGCCGATTTCAACGGCGGAAATTTGCGCAATGCCATACCGCGCGAGGCGTTCGGTGTGGTTGTGGTCGATAAAAAATATCGAAAAAGTTTGCTTCGTTTTGTCGAACAACAGTCGGAATACATCAAAAATGAACTTGCGTTAGTCGATAACGGCTTGACTGTCAGTATTGAAAAAACTGAACAACCCGATTATGTTGTGGACAGATTTACGCAATTTGCGCTTATCAATGCGTTGCAGGCGTGCTGGCACGGCGTGTTTGCCATGAGCGCAGCCATTCCGGGTTTGGTGGAAACGTCCACAAATTTGGCTTCGGTGAAGTTTGAAGGTAAAAACAAAATTGTCGTAACAACCTCACAACGCAGCTCGGTGGACTCAGCCAAACGCAATATGGCTCAGACCGTTGCATCGGTTTTTGAACTCACGGGTGCCGACATAAAATACGGAAAAGGTTATCCGGGATGGCAACCGAATCCGGATTCGGACATTTTGCGCGTAACTTCTGCGGCGTATCAGAAATTATTTGGCACGGAAGCTAAAATCAAAGCAATTCATGCCGGATTAGAGTGTGGTTTATTTTTGGAAAAATATCCTGAAATGGACATGATTTCAATCGGACCAACCGTAAAAGGCGCGCACTCGCCCGACGAACGTCTGAACATTGAAAGCGTTCAAAAATTCTGGGATTTGCTGGT
>DYPD01000118.1 GCA_020720115.1 Thiomargarita sp.
GTCATGATCTAATTTTAAAATCCGATTTTCTAAAAATTCTATTTCATTCTTAATACTAGCAACAGCCATAGTAAACTCCTTTCCAAATCAAATGCCAATTGAGTCAATAATTTTTGGAATAGTTCTATCATTAATTTGCCAAAAAAACCATTGATTGCTGCTCCAATAAGCAACTCTATAAGACCAAATCCTAACCCCCATCCATCTACCTACATGAAGAAATTGTGCCGCTCCTAATGCTAAAGCTCAACCGCCGCCCGCCGCCTCAAGATGAATTTCCGATAATGTCTAATCAATATAAGGAGGATTTGCATAAACTACTTCTGTCATCATTGCTCCAGTTAACAACGATAAAAAAGCAAATAACAATTTAATATGTCTCATAACACAACCTCGTTGCTCTAACCCCCCTTCCAAAATCCCACTTGTATTGAGTAATACCTTAGTAAAAACGGGCTGTTGCAACTATAGCCCAAAAATTTGCACCTGACAAATACCGCAAATATATGCTATCTATGCGTGATTTGCGGTATAACACAGTCAAAAGCGCAAGCCACGCCTGACGTGGAAACCGCGCAGGCGATAACGCAGCAAATGACCATTGCAGCACAAGCTGAGAAGCCAAATAGCAGTTTGTTAAAAATCACCGGTAAGGGTTTGTTGGAAGCCGCGAAAGCCGTCGGCGGAGTAGTGCCAATGGCGTTGGGCATTGCGCAAAATATTGTGCAGGTGTTAGAGGATAACGCCTGATTGGGAAAACCGAAATTTTGCAGTTGTTTTGCGCGGCGTTAAGCCCCATGCAGGTGGCAATAGAAACCTTTTTACTTGTGAATCAAAATCATGCACGAGGCTTTAGATACCAAACTGGCGGCTGCCCGCACTCAGTTAATTCTCGATAAACCCTTTCTCGGCGCTTTAGTGCTGCGCTTGCCAATGCTTGCTGCCGATCCCGATTGGTGTCCCACCACCGCGACCGATGCACGCAAGTTTTATTACAATCCTGATTTCATCGCGCAACTGAGCCTGAAGCAAACCCAGTTTATGCTGGCGCATGAAGCCTTGCATTGTGCCTTATCGCATTTTGCTCGCCGCCAGCATCGTGTTAAATTCCGCTGGGATTTAGCCTGCGATTACGCCATTAATCCGCTGTTGTTGCGCGAAGGGCTGACGCCGCCGCCGACTGCTCAGATTCTCCTAGATTATGAAGGCATGAGTGCTGAAGAAATCTATCCGCTGTTGGGCGATAATGATACAGACGAACCTCTGGATCGCCATCTGTATGATGCAGACGAGCAACAGGAATCTGCGCAAAATCAGCGACCTAACCCACTGCAAAATGACCGTACGCAAGCCCAAGCTGAACTGACGCCCGACAGCGGCACTACCCAGCCGCCGCCGCTCAGTCATGAGGAGCGCGAGAATCTCTCAGTACAATGGCAACAACGCTTAGCAGGCGCTGCACAGCAGGCGCAACAGGCTGGAAAATTAGGCACTCACCTGGCGCGTTTGGTGGAGAATTTATTGCAGCCTCAGCTCCCTTGGCGCACCTTGCTCGCACATTACATGAGCCTCAACGCCCGCGACGATTACAGCTACATGCGTCCTTCTCGGCGCGAGGGCACTGCCATCTTTCCCAGCCTGCGCAGCCAGCAGTTAGAAGTAGTCATTGCGCTGGACATCAGCGGCTCTATAGGAGCAACAGAACTCGCTGAGTTTGTAGCAGAAATTGATGCCATTAAAGGACAATTGCGGGCGCATATCAGTGTGCTGGCGTGCGATACTCAACTTGATGCAGAATGTCCCTGGCACTATGCACCCTGGGAATCTTTTCGTTTACCTAAACAATTCAGCGGTGGCGGTGGCACTCAGTTTCAACCGGTTTTCAATTGGATAGAAAGCCGTGACACAGCACCCGATTTGCTTTTGTATTTCACTGACGCAGCAGGCACTTTTCCCACTGCACCCCCGCATTATCCAGTGTTGTGGTTGATTAAAGGAAAAAAACCAGTACCTTGGGGACAACGCATTCAATTAAATTAAAGCATTCATTAAATAATTAAGCCAAAATTAAAGTGTTATAAGCGCGGCTAACCAACCTTAAACTGTTTACTAAAACCCAATATTTTGAACCCTTAAATTCTCTATGTCTCATAAACAATCTATTAAACACAGACTCACTGTCATGATTACGGCAACTAGCATCAGCGTTATGTTGTTAAGTACCGTTTCTCTCACCCTGTATCATATCAGTAGTTTGCTAAAATACTGGCAAGATGATGCGATAACGCTAACCAAGTTTATTGGTAATAGCATCAGTGCAGCTTTGGTATTTCATCAGCATGATTCTGCTAAACAGCAATTGGATGAACTTAGCGTCAAAAAAGAAGTGATACATGCGTTGCTGTTTGATAAAAAAGGCGCTCTCGTTGCCCAATACGTCAAACCTGGCGCTGCGCAAAATTGGGTGAAATCCAATACCAGAGCCTATTATTCCTTTATTACTGGCAAATCGAATAATTTACCTGATGGTCAGAGTAAACAACAAATTCCTAGGGATAAAATTATTACAGCAGAAATCGCTAGCAAAGAGCCAACTCTTTTGCAAGAGGGTAAATTAATCTGGATAAAGTCAAATCCGTTTAATTTTAAACTGACCACCTTGCATGAGGTGCATTACAAAGATTCAGCAGATGCTTATGATGGCTTTATTGCCATGCAGTTTGATTTAAATCCCGCCGTCTATAATCTGTTTTATGCCGTCCTTTTTATTATCATCTGTGTGGTTATTGCCATTGCTGTGGTATTCATGCTGGCTAATCGTATGCAGCAAAGCGTCAGTACCCCTATCTACAGTCTATTAAACACCATGCAGCAGGTCTCAGTTAAAAAGAACTATGCTTTGCGTGCGACTAAGTATTTGGACGATGAAGTGGGTAAATTAGTACAGGGTTTCAATGATATGTTGGCACAGATTGAAAGTCGTGATTATGATTTAGATATTTATCGTAATCATCTGGAGGAAAAAGTTATTCAGCGCACCCATGAACTGGAAGAAGCTATGAAACAAGCGATTAGCGCCAATGAAGCTAAAAGTCGCTTTATTGCTACCATGTCACATGAAATACGCACACCGCTTAATGCTGTTTTAGGCTTTGCGCAAATTCTGTTATTACAATCTGACATCAGTAACACTAATAAAGGTCATATTCAAACCATTGCTGATAGCGGTAAGCATTTATTAGGCTTGATTAATGATATTTTGGATTTTTCCAGAATAACTGTGGGAGCAGTGCAGGTTGCTGTGGAACCTTTTTATTTAGATGAATTACTGCGCAATCTAAATGAAACCTTTAGTATGAGTTGTCAACAAAAACAACTGAGTTGGCATTTCAAAAGTAGCATTAAAGGTAAGCATGGCGTGATGGGTGATCAGGGTAAATTACGACAAGTATTAATTAATTTATTAGGTAATGCGATTAAATTTACCGATGCGGGTGAAGTGCAGTTTAATGTTTCAGTGCAAGATGATTTGTATACTTTTGCTGTCAGTGATACCGGACCTGGTATCGAACAGACTGAGCAGGAAAATATTTTCTCTCCCTTTCATCAAGAACAATCGGGGATTGATAAAGGCGGAGCAGGTTTAGGCTTGGCAATCACTAAAAATTATGTGGAGTTAATGAATGGGCGCTTAACACTGCGTTCAATTAAAGGACAGGGAAGTTGTTTTTCGGTGCATTTTAATCTGCCACTCGCACCGCCGGAGGCGCTGATTGAAAGCGCTCTCATTATGCCGCAACAGGCGCATTTACCTGCTAATACGCTCGTTTCAGCATTGGTAGTAGATGATATTGAAAACAATCGCCGTAGTTTATGCTTTGTTTTGCAATCTATAGGCGCACAGGTTTATGAAGCGGAAAATGGTCAACAGGCTTTATCTGTGGCGGAAAAAACTCATCCTGATATTATTTTTATGGATATTCGGATGCCGGTAATGGATGGTAGAGAGAGCCTGTATGCTTTGCGGCGGTTGTGGAAAGAAGCTTGTCCGCCCTGTGTGGCGGTTACGGCTTCAGCTTTTGTGGAGGATGCGGAGAAGCTTTATGCTGATGGTTTTGTTGCGGTGATTGCTAAGCCTTTCCAGTTTCAGCAGATTTATAAATGTTTTAAAGAAATTTTAAATATTGAATTATTGAATACCGACTTGGTTTATAAAGAACCAAAAAGTGATTTACCGCAACTTTATTATCTTGGTTTGTTACATGAACTACCAGTTGATTTTTTAGTAGAGCTGCGCAAGGCTACTGAATTTTCTGCGATCACTCAGCTCAATCGTTTATTGCAAGCTTTAGCAGAAAAATCAGAGGCTTTTGCTGAGTTAGCTGAGTTTTTGCGTACTTATGTGAATAAGTATGATATGGATGCTTTGCAAGCTGTTTTGAATCGCTAAACTTTAAACTTTTCTACAATGGAATTTTTGTATGTCAATTAAAACATCGGTTGCTCAGCCCTTTTATCTTGGGGGGGCAAAAATTTTTATTGTGGATGATAAGCTGCATAACTTGGACGTTTTGCACTTGTATTTAGAGCAGGGTGGTTATGAGGTTGCGTTTGCTAATACCGGGGAAAAGGCGTTGCAACTGATTCCTAAATGGCAACCGCATTTGGTGTTATTGGATATTATGATGACGCCAATGGATGGTTTTATGGTATGCCGTCACTTAAAAGAGCAGGTACTGACGGCGCAAATTCCAATTATGTTCATTAGTGCTTTAAATAGTTCTGAAGATTTAGCGCGGGGGTTTCGTGAAGGCGGGGTGGATTATTTAACCAAACCTTTGTCGCGTCAGGAGACTTTAATTAAGGTGAAAACGCAACTGGAGCGTCTTTGGTATCGTCAGTATTGCCTGCACTTACAGCAAAATTTAGCGGACTGTGCGGACTATTGGTTGCAATCTGAAACGCCAAAGTGGAGTATTATGCAGCTTGATTATCATGCTAATTTAGTTGCTTGTGATGCTCAAACGCAGGATTTTTTACAATTAAAATCAATGATTTTTCCGATACCTATGGCGCTATGGATGGGTTTTTTAGCGCCCCACGAGCGTGACGATTTTCAGCAGTTTTGGACCTATGGTTTGTCGGTGCAAGGTGATTGCGATCTGCGCTGGGATTTGCAAAGGGTGCCAATCCGTTTAGAGTTACAGGTTGTTCCTCACTTTGTGGAACCCGTTGAAAAAAGCCGTTTTACGCTGTTGCTTAAACCGCTTAAAACAGCCGATGCTGTGCTTGATAGGGTGCATCCCGCTGTTGTATAAATCGCTTTTATGTGTTGCCAAGACTTGATGCTTTGACTTTTGCCTACAGCTTGCTGAAACTTGTTGTCTAAAAACTGCCTACATGTCTGTATTTACCACTTAGAAGGAGGACGGATATCATGTCCCACCAAGAATATGCCACTTTGAGTTTTGCTGCTTTGAAAGTAGGTACGCCCTATTATCTAGTTGAGCCGGGCGAGCGTCTGATCCGCGAAGACAGTCCGGCGCTTAAAGTCATGACGGATTTTCACCATATTCCGCCAGTGACTGTGGATGAAGATGTGAGTATCGAGTATGCGCTGAAAAAGATGAAGCTGGCAGGAGTGCGTTTGCTGCTGGTGACGGGTGAGGATGAGCGCATTACTGGTATTATCAGTGCCTGCGATATCCTTTGTGAAAAGCCGGTAAAGTTGGCGCAAGAAAACAAGCTGTCTCATGCGCAAATCTCGGTCAAAATGATCATGTTGCCACGCGCAGAAATTCGTGCAGTACACATCATGAGCGTTAAAAATGCTGAAGTTGGGCACATTATCCAGACCTTAAAAACCTTAGAACGCCAGCATTTGCTAGTGGTAGATGAAGATAAGCAAGGGCGTCAGTGGGTGTGCGGTCTGTTTTCCAGTTCGCAAATCAGCCGTCAATTAGGGCGTGGTGAAGACCCGTTAGTGACTATGCCGCGTTCTTTAGCGGAAATGCAATCACAGTTGAGTGCCTAAGTATTACCCCGCCTGGCTACGCTTCGCGTAGCCGCGTCTAAAAGCTGTTTTCCCGCCGCCATGCTGACATGGCAACAATTTGTTTCTACTCAGGATTTTTTTAACGGTATGAGTTCTCGCATTCCCCCTTTAGGTAAAATCGCGCTGGCAATTGATGCTTTGAATGAATGGGTTGGGCGGCTCAATGCCTGGCTGATCTTTGGCATGATGTTGCTAATTGCACACAATGTTGCGCAGCGTTATCTGTTTAACCAGAGCTGGGTGGGTTTGCAGGAACTCGAATGGCATCTGTTTGCCGTTACTTTCATGCTGGGCGCGGCTTATACCCTTAAACACGATCAACATGTGCGCGTGGACATTTTGTATCAAAGCCATTGGATGACACCGGTGCGCCGTGCTTGGGTTAATCTGTTAGGTAGCCTTTTGTTTTTAATGCCTTTTTGCTTGATCATTTTGTATAGTTCCTGGGCATTTGTCAGCAATGCGTATGTGCAAGGGGAAGGCTCGCCCGACCCGGGTGGTTTGCCGCAGCGTTGGATTCTTAAATCTATGCTGCTGTGGGGATTTGGCTTGTTGTTTTTGCAGGGTTTGTCGCAAGCGATTCAAGAAGCCTTGTTTTTGTTAGGTAAAATGCCTCCGCCGGCGGAAGACCAACAATCGGGCTTGCGCGAAGAGGACATTTTTTGATGGAAATTTTTGCGCTAGTGATGTTTGGCGTGCTCATGCTGCTATTGCTGCTGGGCTATCCGGTGGCTTTTACTCTGGCTGCTGTTGCTTTGCTGTTTGGCTGGTTGTTTGTCGGTTTAGACCTGTTTGCCCTGTTGCCGATGCGCATTTGGGGCATCATGACCAATTTCACCTTGCTGTCTGTACCTCTGTTTATTTTCATGGGGTTGGTGCTAGAAAAATCTGGCTTGGCAGAGGACTTGTTGGAAACAATGGGTAAATTGTTCGGACAGGTACGCGGCGGGCTGGCGATTTCTATCGTGCTAGTCGGTGCGCTGTTGGCGGCAGCTACGGGCGTAGTCGGCGCCACAGTGGTGACAATGGGCGTAATTGCTTTACCTACCTTGTTGAAATATAAGTATTCTCCAACCTTGGCAACCGGCACTATCGCCGCGTCGGGTACGCTAGGGCAAATCATTCCGCCTAGCATTGTGTTGATTTTGCTGGCTGATGTGATCGGTGTGCCAGTCGGACAACTGTTTTTAGGCGCTCTAGTGCCAGGGCTTTTGATTGTGCTGCTGTTTTTGCTCTATATCGGTTGGAAAGCCTGGACTGATCCCGCCAGTGCGCCTGCCATTCCAGCCAGCGCCACTCTAAGCCTGATGCAGATTGTCGCTACTTTGTTGCCACCGGTGTTACTGATTTTTCTGGTGCTTGGCTCAATTTTCTTTGGTGTCGCTACACCGACCGAATCCGCCGCTGTGGGTAGTTTAAGCGCCTTATTGCTGGCATTGGCGCACCGGCGCTTGAGTTGGCAAGGCTTAAACGATGCGCTACACCAAAGCCTGCGTTTGACCAGCATGGTGTTTTTGATTCTGATTGGCGCTACGGCTTTTGGTATGGTGTTCCGCATTTTAGGCGGCGACCAATTAGTGCATGAATTGTTCACGCAACTACCAGGCGGTCAGTGGGGTTTCATTGCCGTCAGTATGTTGCTGATTTTTGCGCTGGGGTTTTTCTTGGATTTTATCGAAATCTGTTTTGTTGTTGTGCCAATCCTGGCGCCCATCGCTACACACTTTGGCATTGATTTACTGTGGTTTGCGGTCTTGATTGCGGTCAATTTGCAAACTTCTTTTCTCACGCCGCCCTTTGGCTTTTCGCTGTTTTATCTCAAAGCCGTTGCGCCGCCGGAAATCCCTATCCAGACCATTTATCGCGGTATTGTGCCCTTTGTGCTGCTACAAATTATTGCCTTGATCCTGGTTGCCAGCCTACCGCAATTGAGCCTATGGTTGCCGCAGCTCAGCGACTTTTTGCAAGGACGCTAACAGCATCAGTATACTGGCGGCTTTTTTTGGATCAGCTTGCATTAAAGGAAACTCACCTCATGAGCGCATTATATTTCAGTGCCAAACCGGGCTGTTGGGAACGCTATTTACAACGCAAATACCAAAATCCCGCGCTTTTTCCTGATGCTGACGACCTTACGCAACATGAGGTTGCGCAAGCGCAGGACAAAGATGCTGAAGAGCGCAACAGCTTTGCTTTAGAATTCAATCAGTTGCTTGAAACTGTGGTGCATTTACAACAGCAGGAAGACAGCGAAGTGATTTTGGAACTCAAGGATCGCATTGATCGCTTGTATGAACAGTGCTCTGGGCTGGGCGGCGATTATAGGGCGGAAAAAGCCGGGCTAAAAAAGCTTAATGATTTGATTATGAAAGCTATTATCACCACTGCTAAATTGGATGAGCAAGCAATGGCGGAGTTGGCAAAAGAAACCCAAGCGCGGGAAACGCATTTTCATTTGTTAGAGCATCCACTGATTGCGCATTTGTTGCGCCCGGATACGCCCATTGCGCAGGAAGAAATTGTGCCGACTTTGTTAAGCGAAGAAGAAAGCGCGTTGCGGGCTGCGCTGAGTATTTTTGATGAAGAACATCGCCATTTGTTGCGGGATATGGCGCAAAGCTTCATTGTGGAACGCGAATCCGCTGGCGCGGATATGCGCGTCGCTAAAATCCGCTTGGCAATTATGCAGCAGCCGTTTTTGCACTGAGTTTAGATGGCTTGGGCATAGAGATCATGTTCATCGGCGCGAATGATCTCAACCGTGCAAAAATCGCCTGGTTGCCAATCGTTTTCTTCCGTTTCCAGAATCACCACCCCGTCAATCTCTGGTGCATCCGCCGCGCTACGAGCGTAAGTCACCTCTTCTTCGACCTCATCAATCAACACCCTCATGCGCTGCCCGACTTTTGCGTACAGCTTCTCGCCACTGATGTCTGCTTGCAAAGTCATGAAGCGTTCCAGCCGTTCCTGCTGTTCTTCAGGGTCCACGGGGTGCGCTAATTGATTGGCGCTTGCACCTTCCACTGGCGAGTAAGCAAATGCCCCCACCCGATCCAATTGAGCAATTTGCAGAAAATCCAGTAATTGTTGAAAATCCGCCTCGGTTTCGCCAGGAAAACCCACGATAAAGGTGCTGCGCAAGGTCAAATCAGGACAAATCGAGCGCCAGTGCGCAATGCGCTTAAGCATGTTTTCGCTGTCTGCCGGACGGCGCATGTTTTTCAGAATAAACGGGCTGGCGTGTTGTAGCGGCACATCCAGATACGGCAAGATAGCGCCATCCGCCATGAGTTCCACCAGCGCGTCTACATGCGGGTAGGGATACACATAATGCAGACGTATCCAAGCCTCCAAGCTGCCGAGTTGTTTGGCGAGTTCGGTGATGCGGGTTTTCAGCGGACGTCCCTGCCAGAAATCCAATTTATAGCGCGTATCCACGCCATAAGCGGCGGTGTCTTGCGAGACAATGAGCAATTCGCGCACGCCCGCATCCACCAAATGCGCAGCTTCCTCCAACACCTCACCGATAGGGCGACTGCGTAGCTTCCCGCGCAAGCTGGGAATGATGCAAAAACTGCATGATTGATTGCAGCCCTCGGCAATTTTCAGATACGCATAGTGACGTGGCGTGAGCTTGATGCCCCCTGGCGGCAGCAGGTCTTGGTAAGGATCATGCCGCGGCGGCAAGTGTTGATGCACCAAATCCATCACTGGCTGCAAAGCATCAGGACCTGTCACTGCCAACACCGAAGGATGCGCGTCACGCACCACCGAGCCTTTCGCCCCCAAGCAACCCGTGACAATCACGCGCCCGTTTTCTTCCAGCGCCTCGCCTATGACTTCTAGCGACTCTTCCACCGCCTCATCAATAAAGCCGCAGGTGTTGATGATGACTAAATCAGCCCCGCTATAGCTGCCTGTCAACGCATAACCTTCCGCCCGCAATCGCGTCAAGATGCGCTCGGAATCTACCGTCGCTTTGGGGCAACCAAGAGAAATAAAGCCAATAGTGGGGATTTGAACAGGCACGGTGGAAATCCAAAAGTGGAGTGATAAAAAAATGCCCCCTGGCAGAGCAGAGGGCATCTTGAGCCGCTAGAACGAGAATACGGCGTCTTAGCGTTTTACAGTCGCAGTAGTCAATCCCAGCATTTCCCAATCCTGCACCCCACCGCGATACCATTTCAATTTGGCGGGCGGATAGCCTAAATCAACCAGCGTATGAATATTGGTGCTTGACTGCGGACACCAAAGCCCATTGCAAAACAACACCAGGGTTTTAGCATGACTAAAATCCCAAGCGCCTTCAGCGGTTTTTTGCACGCCAAACTGCTCGGTTAAGATTTTATCCCGCGCAGCCGTCTCGCCAGATTCAAACGGGCTTTCATCACGCGGGCTGATTTTAATCCAAGGGATACTCACAGAACCAGGGATAGTGCCGCGAGCCAACCATTCAGGCGTGCGCGAATCAATCACCAAAATGCTGTTGTCGCCTTCACTGATTTTCTTCAGATAATCCAGCACTTCCAACTCGCCAACCGTATCAACGCCATCATGGATTTTGGCAGGCGTAACGCAAAACGGCGGGCAACTGCGAGAAGTTTTAGCATACAAAGGATCAATGACATGATCCTTATCCTGATTACGCATAATCACAACAGTTTCACCCTCATGTTTCACGCTTAATTGCGATAATTCAGGGGTAATTTTAACCGCCAATTCGCCGTCAGCGGCTAAAACAGGGTGGGATAACAGGGTCGTGCCCAAACACAGGGCAGTGCTAAGGGTGGTCAATTTATACATTTTGCAAGTTCCTCCTTTGTCAGCGCAGGGTAATAAAAGCCATTGTAAACCAAAAATCAAAGCACTGCACAGACTTGGCGTCTTGAACAATCCCATGCCAAGCAATTCACCAACAGCGAACGCTGTGAGGTACCAAGGTAAACTCATGTGATATTAAAAATTAGGGTAGTGGTGCAATAAGAATGATTTTAGAAAACAATTGATTCAATCAATAACCTTAAAAAGGAGATACCTATGAATTGTCCTAAACGTGGCTCATAGCAGATCGTTAAAAACGATTTTACACCAAAAGATAAACAACAATATAAATGCGCAGACTGTAAAAAACAGTTTGTAATGGAGCCAATTAAAACAGTTATCTCTGAAGAGAAAAAAGAGTTAATAGACTTGTTCATGCCAATAACTTATTAAATAACAAAATTATTTTTCAGGTTAAATAGCCCTGCCGCAAGGCAATAACGGTATCCTTAATGAAATCAGATTGACATCTTAAACGATTAACCAGTATTTGAAACCGTTTCATGCCGCTGATTGCATTTTCAACATAAATTCGCTTTTTACTGATTTGTTTATTTTCCTCCTTTTGTTCATCCGTTAGTTCTGGCTCAGGATTGTTCTTTGACCTTCTTGGTTTTTTATGCGGAATGCACACATTTTTACAAGAAAGATAATCTTTTTGTATGCCTTGATACCCTAAATCAACGACTATTTTTATATTTTTGAACCAATCTTGCTGAGTAGAAAATTCAGACTTGAATAATTTATAATCATGCATTGAACCTGCAACAGTCTTTCCAATAGAAAGAATTGCTTTAACTTCATT
>DYPD01000119.1 GCA_020720115.1 Thiomargarita sp.
GATGTGGAACTTTTATTTGTCTAACTAATTGATTTTTAAGCGCAACAAGTCTATTCATCAAAACTTTTCGGTGTATTAAACTCTGTAATAGATAAGTTGAATAAGATACATGGAGATTCTGACATACACCCTGTAAAATGGGAAAAATATTTTTTGGCTTTAGCCGAATACTCAAAAATAATAGATAATCAAGAGTGGTCAATTTTTGCTAATCAGAAATTAAAAACAATAGAGTCTGAAAGAAATAAATTTAAAGATGTAACAAAGAAACAAATAAATAATAACGCTCAACTAAGTAGTAGGCTAAAAATTTTTATAGGTGTCTTTATTGTTATTATGCTTGCTATTGCTTTTAGATTATATGTACAAAGAAAAAATAATTATTCCAGGGGTTAGATTTATATAACTTCCCCCTAACCTTATACTGATTTTGATAACTTACATTTTCTCATGAAAAATAATCCAGCAATTGTTTTTGCAACCTTCCTCTTCACCCCAACCCCACCAACTCCTCCACCCCCACACCCCGCAAAGCCTCCAAACTCCCAAACCCCGCTTCTTCCAGCTTGCGCACGGTACGGACACCGATGCCATTGTAGCCCATCCGGTGCATTTCGCGTAACAGTGGCCCCAGGGCGGAGCAGTATTTGAGTTGTTCCTGAAGGTCGTAAACTTGGTGGCGCATGTTGCCGAGGGTGCGTTTGACGGCTTTGACTTGGCTCATGTCCGCCTGGCAGTATTCTTTGAGGTGATAGTAGAAGGTGCGGATTTCCAGCAGTTTGGCGAGTCCCGCCAGTAGCCATAGGGTTTCGTCGCGCCTGCGTTCTTGCTTCCAGGCATGTCCGCGTGTGCGCCGTCTGTTTGGCGCACACGCGGACAATGTTACATTTTCGCGTTCGCACCGCAAGAAAGACGCAGTGCAAACCCTACGCACTTAGCGACTAAACCCCACTCTTTCACCTTCCCACACGGCGGTTATTGTATCGCCTGCGCTGAATTGCCCCGACAAAATCGCTTGTGCCAGCGGGTTTTCTAGCATTTGTTGTACGGCGCGTTTGAGTGGTCGTGCGCCGTAAACGGGGTCGAAGCCCGCCTCGCTGATGTGGTCTAGCGCGTCGCTGTCTATGCTTAATTCCATGTGCTGTGCTTGTAGGCGTTGGCGTAGGCGTTCGATTTGTAGGCTTGCGATGGCGCGGATTTGTTGGCGTTGTAGGGGGTGGAAGACGACGACATCGTCTACGCGGTTGATGAATTCGGGGCGGAAGTGTTGGGTGAGGATTTCCATCAGCGCGTTTTTCATGGTGCTGTAGTTTTCTTCGCCTGCCATGTTTTGGATGACATCGGAGCCGAGGTTGGAGGTCATGATGATGACGCTGTTGCGAAAGTCTACGGTGCGTCCTTGTCCGTCGGTTAAGCGTCCGTCGTCAAGCACTTGCAGCAAAATGTTGAAGACTTCTGGGTGTGCTTTTTCGATTTCGTCAAGGAGGATGACGGAGTAGGGTTTGCGCCGCACGGTTTCGGTTAAATAGCCGCCTTCTTCGTAGCCAACGTAGCCCGGAGGCGCACCGATGAGTCGTGCAACTGAGTGTTTTTCCATGAATTCGGACATGTCTATGCGTACCATCGCTTCGTCGGTGTCGAAGAGGAATTGGGCGAGGGCTTTGCTGAGTTCGGTTTTGCCGACGCCGGTGGGTCCGAGGAAGAGGAATGAGCCGTTGGGTCGGGCGGGGTCGGCAAGTCCTGCACGGGAGCGGCGGATGGCGTTGGCGACGACTTTGAGGGCTTCGTCTTGTCCGACGACGCGCTGGTGTAGGGCTTCTTCCATGCGCAGTAGTTTGTCGCGTTCGCCTTCGAGCATTTTGTTGACGGGGATGTCTGTCCAGCGCGAGACGACTTCGGCGATTTCTTCGTCGGTGACGGCGTTGCGTAGGAGTTGGAAGTGTCCGTGTTCGGCTTGGTCGGCGGCTTTGAGGCGTTTTTCGAGGTCGGGGATGGTGCCGTATTGTAGTTCTGCCATGCGGGTTAAATCGCCCGCACGACGGGCGGTTTCGAGTTCGGTGCGGGCGCGTTCTAGGTCTTCTTTGATGTGTTGGCTGCCTTGGACGGCGGCTTTTTCGGCTTTCCAAATGTCTTCTAAATCGGAGTATTCGCGCTCTAATTGGGCGATGTCTTCGTGTAGTTTGTCGAGGCGTTTTTGTGAGGCGGCATCGGTTTCTTTTTTCATCGCCTCGCGTTCGATTTTGAGTTGAATCAAGCGGCGATCCAAGCGATCCATTTTTTCCGGTTTGGAGTCAATTTCCATGCGGATGCGGCTGGCGGCTTCGTCAATTAAATCAATGGCTTTGTCGGGCAGTTGGCGGTCGGTGATGTAACGGTGTGACAAGGTGGCGGCAGCGACAATCGCGGGGTCGGTGATGTCTACGCCGTGATGGACTTCGTAGCGTTCTTTTAAGCCGCGCAGGATGGCGATGGTGTCTTCAACGTTGGGTTCGTCCACCAGCACTTTTTGGAAGCGGCGTTCTAGGGCGGCATCTTTTTCGATGTATTTGCGGTATTCGTCCAGCGTGGTTGCGCCGACGCAGTGGAGTTCGCCACGCGCCAGGGCGGGTTTGAGCATGTTGCCCGCGTCCATCGCGCCTTCGGCTTTGCCCGCACCGACCATGGTGTGTAATTCGTCAATAAAAAGAATGATTTGCCCTTCTTGTTTGGATAAATCATTGAGTACGGCTTTGAGGCGTTCTTCAAATTCGCCGCGATATTTTGCGCCTGCGATCAATGCGCCCATATCGAGTGCGAGGACGCGCTTGTTTTTCAGGCTTTCGGGGACTTCATGGTTGACGATGCGTTGCGCTAAGCCTTCGGCAATCGCGGTTTTTCCCACGCCCGGTTCGCCAATCAGCACGGGATTGTTTTTCGTGCGGCGTTGCAAGACTTGGATGGTGCGGCGGATTTCTTCGTCGCGTCCGATGACGGGATCGAGCTTGCCTTGCTCGGCGCGTTCGGTCAGGTCAATGGTGTATTTTTCTAATGCCTGACGCAGTTCTTCGGCGTTGGGATCATTGACGGCTTGCCCGCCGCGCATTTGTTCGATGGCTTGTTGTAAGGCGTTTTTGTCCGCGCCGCTTTTGCGTAGGATTTCGCCAAGTTTGCCTTTGTCGTCCATTGCCGCCAGCACGAACCATTCGCTGGAAATGAATTGGTCGTGGTGTTTTTGTGCCAGTTTGTCGCTTAAATTCAACAGCTTGTTGAGTTCTGGGGAAATGTGTACTTCGCCCGCGCTGCTGCCAGTGACTTGTGGGAGTTGTGCCAGGGCTTGTCCTAAATGGGTGCGCAGGTTGTTGGCGTTGACTCCCGCACGGCTGAGCAGTTGGCGCGTCGCGCCGCCTTCTTGGTCGAGTAGGGCAAGCATGAGGTGCAGGGGTTCGATGTAGTTGTGATCGCGTCCTACTGCCAAACTTTGTGCTTGTGTTAGGGCTTGTTGAAACTTTGTGGTCATTTTGTCCAGGTTCATAGCGAAAAACTCCTAAAAAGCGGTTGATTTGCTATTAGAAATTGTGCTGGATAGGGCATAATCAAGCCCTTGTCTGAGGCTTTTTAAGAACTGGCGTAACTTGTGCATACACCAGTACCCAGTCGTTACAGACGCACATAGAAAGGGTTAAAGGGAATTTTTTGCTGAAGAAAGGTGGAGTAGAATGCTACATAGTGTTACTCTTTTTCTGGCTTGGCGGGAAGGCACACCGCCCACTGCTTAAGCACACCGGTTTTTGTACCCATGAGTCTGTGAGTGCGTGTCAAGAAATGGCATATTGCCTTGAAAATAAAATGTTTTTATGTGCATCAAAGCTTGCTTTAATTACAGTAGAGGATCAGCAAGTTATTTTCAGGGTTTCAGCAGCACTGGTTTTTAGGCGCATTGAGTGATTATGGCTACCTGGTTTGAGATATTTTCTTAGGAGGGGAATTGTGGAAAGCATGGCATCAGCATCACCTGTTAAGCCGCTGGGTTTAACGGTCAACGAATCTTTTGGACGTCGCTATTTACCTATTATTTTGAGCCTTACCGTAGGCATCTTAGTTTCTGTGGGGCTGTACTTTTTTGTCGAATCCTCTGAAAACGAGCGCATTCGTAATACTTTTGATAACGCAGCAGAGGATCGGGCGGTTTCTATTCAGCGTGCGCTTGCTCACAAAATGGAGATGTTTAATGCCATGACTGCGTTTTTTCAGGCAGTTGGCACAGAAGTGAAGCCGGAAATTTTCAAAGACTATGTGATGCCTTTTATTACGCAGGATACTTCAATCCAAGCTATTGAATGGATTCCTTATGTGCCTGATGCTCAACGTGCAGAGTTTACTGCTAATGCGCAGGCACTTTATCCCAATTTTCAGATTACTGAGTTAAACGCAGACAATAAGATTGTCAGTGCCGCGCAAAGAAACAGTTACCTGCCACTTTATTATGTACAACCTATTGATGGCAACGAAATTTCTGTGGGGTTTGATATTTCAGCAGACAAAGATCGTCGGCAAATGCTCTTGAGCGCCCGTGATGACAATGAAACGATGGCAATTTCTCATGTTTCCTTAGTGCCAGACACCGCAAATCAGCATGGTTCAGTGCTTTTCCTGCCGGTCTATAAAAATCATATGCCGATTCAAACCATTGCCCAGCGCCGCGAAGCTTTTGCTGGTTTTGTGATGGGGGTATTTTTGATTGGCGAGGTTTTGGATAACGCAGTGCAAACCCTAGAGCCACGCCCGATTGACATCCGCGTCTTTGATATGTCCCCAGAGGTTGGGGAAGATGCACGTTTTTTACATTTCTTACCAGGGCAAGTAGATGAGGAGATTTTAGATCAACTCAATGATGAGGAATTATCGCAAGATATTGAACATGCAAAATTTAAAGTGACCCGCGAATTTTTCATTGCTGGGCGCAAATTCTCCATTGTCTGTACACCAGCACCCGGTTATCGCCTTACCACTCGTAGCGGTTGGCAAGCACCAGCGGTACTGATTTTAGGTTTGTTGATGACGATGCTACTGGCAGCTTATTTCTATACCGCAATGCGCCATGCTTACTTGATGGCAGAAGCGGCTGAAACCGCTAATATCGCGCAGTCTAAATTCCTTGCAAACATGAGTCATCAATTGCGCACACCTTTGAATGCCATTATCGGCTATAGTGAGCTTTTGCAAGAAGAAGCTGAAGACTTAAAAGATGAAGAATTGATTGGCGATGTAGAGAGAATCTTTATTTCTGCCAAATACTTATTATCTTTAAGCGATGGCATTTTAGATTTATCAAAAATCAAATCCGGGCGCATTGAAATGCACTCAGAAACTTGCAAAATCACGCATTTGGTGGAAGAAGTTGAAAGCATTGCGAATGTGCTGGCAAAACAAAATGGCAATACTTTAACGGTCAATTGTCCTGCTGATATAGGCACTATGCAGACTGACGTTACTCGCTTGCATCAAGTGTTGTTTAATTTGCTCAACAATGCTTCTGATACAACAGAAAATGGTGCGCTGCATATGTATGTCAACCGCGAAACCGAAGGCGGCAAAGAGTGGATTCGTTTTGCCATCAAAGACCAAAGCGGTGGTATGCCGCCAGAGCGTCGTGATTGGTTGCTCAAAGCACTGGCGCATTCAGACCCGCACGCCAGCGGTGGTGAGCAATCAGTGCGTTTAGGCTTAGCCATCAGTTCGCATTTTTGGCAAATGATGAACGGGAAGTTTGATATTGAAGTGGAATCTGGTAAAGGCACAACCTACATTCTGAAAGTGCCTGCCCACAATGTGTAACGCATTGCTGTACTGGTAGTTACAAAAAAGCTGCCTATCACCAGAGGCAGCTTTTTGACGTTATGTTGGCTACTTAATCGCTCATACTGGGCGTGTTATAATCTGGTCAAGTTTTTCTGTAATACTCCATCCTATAACTTGCCTGAATAGGTATATCTCTATGCACTTGCTTATACTCGCTGGACTCTATCTGTTTTTATGTTTACTTATCGGATTTCTAGGACGCAACCGGAAGCTGACGTTTTGGGGCTACTTTTTTGGCTCTATCGTGCTAACCCCTGTCATTGGGCTGATCTTATTGTTTGCTTCAGACCCCCGCAAAAAAACCAACGATGAAGGTTAATGGCTTGATTTAAATCCGGTATTTTTCTACTCTAGTGAGCACTTTTTCAACCCATCCCCAGGAGACTTTATCCATGAGTACCGCAGCAGCCGAAACCAAAACCGCAGAAACCCCAGTGGCAGAAACCGCCGCTCCACAAGAAAGCCGCTTAACCCAAGCGGGCAAAGTAGTGCGCAACTATTCATTAGGCAATATTGCCATGGGCGCAATTCCTCTGCCTTTAGTTGATCTGGCAGGTATTACTGCCGTTCAATTAAAAATGCTGCATAGCCTGAGCAAGCTGTATGATATTCCTTTCTCTAAGGAACTGGCAAAATCAGCCGTGTCCAGCTTATTAGGCAGTTCTTTACCCATGCACTTTGCTGGTCCTGCTTCTGCTAGTTTAGCTAAGTTCATCCCCTTTATTGGTCAAGGTTTAGCTTATGCTACTTTACCTGTATTCAGCGGCGCTTCTACTTATGCTGTTGGCAAAGTCTTTGTTCAGCATTTTGAGTCAGGCGGTACTTTCTTAACCTTTGATCCAGAAAAAGTGCGTGCGTACTTTGAAGAGCAAATGAAAGAAGGGCAAAATGTTGCTAAAGACATGAGCGAAAAAGTAGCAGCCTAAGCGATTGTTTTAGCTGTTGTAAAAGGGGAGCTACGGCTTCCCTTTTTTGATCTGGCAACATTTCCATCCCCCTAAAACTATGCCTATTACCGATTGGCCAGAAGACGAACGCCCACGCGAACGCTTATTGCAACAGGGCGCCCGCGCTCTGTCCGATGCAGAATTGCTGGCGATTTTCTTGCGCACTGGCATCAAAGGCAAAACTGCCTTGGATTTAGCACAGGAACTACTGGATTATTTTCGCGGTTTGCGCGGGTTATTGAGCGCGAGCCAAGCAGAATTTTGCCAACCCAAAGGCTTGGGTGTTGCTAAATATGTGCAACTGCAAGCCACCTTAGAACTCAGCCGCCGCTATCTTGCCGAACATTTGCAACGTGGCGAAGCCTTGTCTAACCCCGACATCACCCGCCAATACCTGGTTAATCAGTTGCGTAGCCGCCCGCAAGAAGTGTTTGCTTGCCTGTTTTTAGATACTCGCCACCATGTGCTGTGTTTTGAAGAGCTTTTTTATGGCACGCTGGATAATGCCAACGTCTATCCCCGTGAAGTGGCTCGCCGCGCTTTGCAGCACAATGCCGCTGCCGTGATTTTTGCCCACAACCATCCTTCCGGCATCGCTGAACCTAGCCAATCTGACATCAACATCACGCACCGGCTTAAAGAAGCTTTGGCGTTGATTGAAGTGCGCGTGCTAGACCATTTTGTGATTGGTGACAGCGCCTTGTCTTTTGCCGAACGCGGCTTGCTATGATGCGCACTATTCGCAGTTTTGTGCGCCGCGCCGGACGCATTACAATGTCTCAACAAGCCGCGCTGGATAATCTTTCGAGTACCTATGTGTTGCCAGAAAAAACCGTGATTGACTGGGACAGCGCCTTTGCCCGCTCAGGTGCGCCTCGGCATGTTGAAATCGGCTTTGGCATGGGCGATGCGCTCTGTAGCATGGCGCAAGCGCATCCTGAGCGCGATTATTTGGGGATTGAAGTCCATACCGCCGGCGTGGGGCGCGTGCTGGCGCACTTACACAAATTTGCCCTGCACCATGTGCGCGTCTGCTGCGATGATGCCGTGCTGGTGTTACGCGAGCAGTTGCCCGCCCACAGCCTGGATGCCGTCTACATTTACTTTCCCGATCCCTGGCATAAAAAACGCCACCACAAACGCCGTTTAATTCAGCCAGAATTTATTCAACTGCTGGCGACGCGCCTCAAACCCCAAGCGCATTTATATCTCGCCACTGATTGGCAAGACTATGCGCAACAAATGCTTGAAGTGCTTGAAGCTTCAGCAGAATTTACCAATCTCAATGGCGCAGGACAATTTGCACCGCGCAACGCCGAACGCCCGCTGACCAAGTTTGAACAACGCGGGCAGCGACTAGGTCATGGCGTGTGGGATTTAGTCTACCAGCGACTCAGTTTGCCGCCTCAATCGTAGCAATCTCCACCGACAGCGCCTCCACTTTCTGCCAACCCTTCGGCAGCAGATGCCCACGTTGCGCCCGTTCGCCCTGATAATAGCTCCAATTTTCCGGCTTCAAACTCATTTGCCGTTTACCACCGTGAATCACCAAAGTCGCTGTCGGCGGCACTATCGCGGCGGCGATTAAGCTTTCTTCAGCCTTCAGATTCAACAACTTAACACCCTTGCCTTTAGGCAATTCCGGCAATTCGCGCAGCGGAAAAATCAACAAATACCCCGCCGAGTTCACCACTGCCAAATATTCACTGTGCATATTTTGCAACGGCAAGGGCAACATCAGCTTTGCCCCCTCTGACAAAGTCAGCAGCGTCTTACCGTTTTTATTGCGCGTGCGCAAATTCTCCAGCGGCGTGACAAAACCATAGCCCGCATCAGAAGACAACAGCCACAACTTATGCGGATAACCCATCAACACGCAGTGCATCAAAGCCCCGTCAGCCAAACTCAAGCGGCTTGATACAGGCTCTCCCTGTCCACGAGCCGAAGGTAATGAATGCGCCGGCAATGCGTAGCTACGCCCTTGATTATCCAGAAAAATCGCATCCTGATCGCTAAATCCCTGGGCGCTGGACAAAAACTGATCGCCAGCACGATAACTCAGGTTCAAGGCATCAATCTCGTGCCCCTTTGCCGCCCGCACCCAGCCCTTTGCCGACAAAATCACCGTCAACGCCTCGCTGGGCATCCGCACTTTGTCATCCATCGCCCGCGCCTGCTGCCGCTCCACTAACGGCGAACGCCGCACATCGCCAAAAGTTTCCGCATCCTGCATCAACTCATCACGCACCAGGGATTTCAGCTTCCCCTCCGCCGCCAAAATAGCCTCCAAACTCTCACGTTCCGCACTGAGTTTGTCCTGCTCGCCGCGAATCTTCTGCTCCTCAAGCTTCGCCAACTGACGCAGCTTAGTCTCCAAAATGGCTTCTGCCTGCGTATCACTCAAGCCAAAACGCGCCATTAACAACGGCTTAGGCTCATCCTTAGCGCGAATAATGCGAATAATTTCATCAATATTCAAAAACGCGATCAACAAACCATCGAGAATATGCAGACGCTTCGCCACCTTATCCAAACGAAATTGCAAACGCTTGCGCACTGTTTCCACACGATAATGCAGCCATTCGCCCAACAAAGTTTTCAGGTTTTTCACCTGTGGGCGCCCATCCAGCCCAATTACATTCAGATTTACCCGATAGCTGCGCTCCAGATCAGTAGTCGCAAACAAATGCGCCATCAACGCTTCCACATCCGTCTTACGTCCATGCGGCACAATCACCAAACGCACCGGATTCTCATGATCCGACTCATCGCGCAAATCCTCCACCATCGGCAGCTTCTTCGCATTCATCTGCGCCGCGATCTGCGTCAAAATCTTCGCCCCCGACGCCTGATAGGGCAACGCCGTAATCACCACCTCTCCATCTTCTACCAAATAACGCGCCCGCTGCCGAATCGAACCATTGCCCGTCTCATACAACCGCACAATCTCCTCGCGCCCTGTAATAATCTCAGCTTCCGTAGGATAATCAGGTGCTTGCACATGCTCACACAAGTGCGCCACAGTCGCCTCCGGCTGCTCCAACAAACGCACGCACGCCGCCGCCACCTCACGCAAATTATGCGGCGGAATATCCGTTGCCATCCCCACCGCAATCCCCGTGCTGCCATTCAATAAAATATTCGGCAACCGCGCCGGCAACAGCCTCGGCTCCTCCAACGTCCCATCAAAATTCGGCACCCACTCAACAGTCCCCTGATTCGCCTCCGCCAACAGCGTCTCGGCAAAAGGCGTCAACCGCGCCTCCGTATAACGCATCGCCGCAAACGACTTAGGATCATCCATTGAACCCCAATTCCCCTGCCCATCTACCAACGGATAACGATAAGAAAACGGCTGCGCCAACAATACCATCGCCTCATAACATGCCGAATCCCCATGCGGATGGAACTTACCCAACACATCCCCCACAGTACGCGCCGACTTTTTAAACTTCGCCCCCACATTCAAACCCAACTCCGACATCGCATACACAATGCGCCGCTGCACCGGTTTCAAACCATCCGCCACATGCGGCAACGCCCGATCCAAAATCACATACATGGAATAATCCAAATATGCCTGCTCAGTAAAATGATGCAACGGCTGACGTTCAATATCGTCACCCGCAAAAGAAGTAGAAATATGCGACATAGGAATTAAAGCTTCTTTAAAGTGGATAAAAGAAATGAAAAGGAAATGAAATAATCTAATGATTCTACGGAGATTTGCTATTATGTTCAACTCCCATTGTGACAAATCTCCCTTTTAGGATTTTTGATGTGTTTTGGAATGTGCTTATTGGTTATGGTAGCACTAAGTAAGTTATAAAAATTCCAGCAATAAACACTAGACTTGTCCTATTGTAATTTTCAACTAAAATAGGAAACTTGTTGCGACCAATAAAATCAATAAGTTAAATGAAAACGAATACGGTGTTAAATCATAAGATTCTGTTTTTAATGGTTTTATAGTTGCAATAAGTCTAGTGAAAAAAGCTGTAATTCATAAAATCCCAAAATGAGGCTTTAAGCTATGAGTCAATATATCAACCGCCTAACAACTGAACGTCAATTCTCAGCTGTTTTAGGTGTAACCAAAACGGTGTCCTGAGTTTATCGAAGGAAAGAGTTTGAAAAACTATTGTCTGCTTTTTCTGCTTGTTTACAGGAAAAGGCCGAAGCGGTGTCCTGAGCTTGCGATGCACTGAGCTTGTCGAAGTGTCGAAGGGAGGATTACCAAAAAAGTCTTTCTACCCGTAAAAGAAAAAAAGAAAATCTCAGTAACTCCCGTGCATAACCAAAATGCCAATACAGTCACACCAAGGAAACATTGAAACCAGAGAAAAGATTTGCAAATGCCAAAACCATTACCGCCTCGCCCAAAACAAGAAAACCTACAATTTCACAAAATTCTCTCAGTTGAAGGTTTGCTAAAATTTGTCCACACACAGTTTTCTAAAATACAGGAAAGACAAGCGGCTAAAGCACAATTCTCACGCCCCTTCGATAGGCTCAGGGCATCGCTTGATGTGCTCATGTCAGGTTTAGCCATTTTTGGGCTTAAATTTCTGGTAGTGGTTTTATAAGAATGAACATGTCTACAACTCAACCTAACCCAGCCAGTTTTGGAGCAATATTTAAATTATAATGGTGAATAAAATACCAGATAGCACCCATATGATTCTCTATTTTTTTTGAAAAAGATAATGTACTTCTGACTAATCTTGAAACTCTTTGTCTTAATGTAT
>DYPD01000120.1 GCA_020720115.1 Thiomargarita sp.
TTAATCTCAAAAATAACTTTGTTATTCAATGAGTTACTAAACTTGAGCAAGTCTAGTGCATTTTTAATCTCCTAGATTCGTTTTTTAAATTAAAGAAATAATTTATAATCATTTTCATTAGACCATTACCCCATTTTATATCAAATCTATAAGGAGAACGAAAGCGATGGAGGAGGTGAAAGCAATGGATATGAAAGCCTCTAATTCCGGTTTTTTGCGCTTATTGCGTGCAACAGGTTATTCAATGGCAGGACTGTGGGCAGCCTGGAAACATGAAGCGGCGTTCCGTGAAGAATTGATCTTGAGCTTGATTTTACTGCCTCTGGCACTGTGGCTGGGGGGAACGCACGTCGAACGCGCCTTGTTGATTGGCAGTCTCGCCATTGTGTTGATTGCCGAGTTACTCAATTCCGCACTAGAAGCCATTGTGGATGATATTCATGGCAATGAATGCCACCCGCTGGCTGCTCGCGCTAAGGACATGGGGTCTGCGGCTGTATTTGTGTCTCTGTGTTTGGCGACATTTGTTTGGAGCGGGGTTATTTTTAACGGATAGTCATGTGCCTGATGTATACTTGCCTCGCGCACAATTTGGCAGCTTAAGGCTGCCAAATTTTTGTCCGGGTCACCAGTTTATACTCAAACCGAGCGACGCTTGCGCGGTGTTTCGCGCACAACAGCATTAGGTTACTAGGCGAGTTTTTATCCGATGAGCGAGGAAGTGCTGATCAATGTTACCCCACGCGAAACCCGTGTTGCGATGGTGGAAAACGGCGTTTTACAGGAAGTGGTCATTGAACGCGAAAGTAAGCGGGGGCTGCTCAGCAATATCTATCGCGGGCGCGCGTGTCGCGTTTTGCCTGGAATGCAGGCAGCTTTTGTAGACATTGGCTTAGAACGAGCGGCTTTTTTGCACGCGGGCGACATCAATTCCACCGACAGCGGCGTCAACAACATTAGCGACCTACTGCGCGAAGGACAATCGCTGTTGGTGCAGGTGATCAAAAATCCCATTGGCAGCAAGGGCGCACGCCTCACAACGCAAATTTCCATTCCTTCGCGCTACCTGGTTTTCCTGCCTGACATAGAACAAAATGTAGGTATTTCTCAACGCATCAGCGGCGAAGAACGTGGGCGCTTGCTGAATATCGTCAACCAACACATGAGCGCAGGTACGCTGTGGACGGCAGAAAGCAAGCAAGCTGGGCAGCGTATCAATTGTGGTTTTATTATTCGCACCGCCGCCGAAGGCGTTTCCGAAACCTGTCTGCAAGCGGATATGCAGTTTCTCTGTCGGGTGTGGGATGCAATTTTAGACAAAGCTAAAACCGCCCCGCCCGCTTCGCTAGTGTATGAAGATTTGCCGCTAAAAATTCGCACGCTACGCGATCTGGTTGGCATGGAAGTTAAAAGCATTCGCGTGGATTCTAATGAAACCTTCTTAGAAATGCGGGCATTCGCACGGACATTTATTCCCGAATTAATACCTTTACTAGAGCATTATCCAGGTGAACGACCTTTATTTGAATTGTATAATATTGAAGAAGAAATTAGCAACGCTTTAAAGCGCAATGTAGAATTAAAATCTGGCGGTTATTTAGTCATTGATCAAACGGAAGCAATGGCAACTATTGATGTCAACACTGGAAAATTCGTTGGGCATCGCAATCTGGAAGAAACTATTTTTAAAACCAATTTGGAAGCCACTCAAGCCATTGCGCGACAAATTCGTTTGCGTAATTTAGGCGGCATTATTATTGTAGATTTTATTGATATGCTGGATGCAGAACACCGCCGTCAAGTTTTGCGCTCATTAGAAAAATATCTGGAAAAAGATCACGCTAAAACCCACATCAGCGAAATTTCTGCCTTAGGCTTAGTGCAAATGACGCGCAAACGCACCCGCGAAAGCCTCGAACATATTTTGTGTGAAACCTGCCCCACCTGCGGCGGACGCGGTACGGTGAAAAGTACCGAAACCATTTGTTATGAAATTTTCCGCGAGATCATCCGCGAATCCCGTCAATTCAACGCGCAACAATTTCTGGTCTATGCTTCGCAAGAAGTGGTAGATATTTTAATTGAAGAATCAGAAAGCATTGAACAACTGGAAAAGTTCATTGGTTGTTCCCTGAAATTCCAAGTAGAAACCTTCTATTCTCAAGAACAATACGACATCGTTCTTATGTAGCCAGAATAACCTATGTTAAACCGCCGCCGTCCACCGTCTATCTATTACAAAAGCACTTGTGCTCACTGTCAACTCATTGTTGCTGTGTGCGAACGTACTGCCGCGGTGCGTTCTCATCCGCCCTTGCGTCCTTTGTATCGCGTACAAAGCTGTCCGCTGTGTCAGCATTCAGTTATTCAAGAACGGGAAATTTTACGCGAAGAATATCAACGCATTGAACACAACTGGGATTTACTCGCCGCTGGCGAGGATGTCAGTCTAGAATCCGCAAACGGCTTCTGTTCGCTGGAAGAAATCAGCGAAATAGATTTGTCCGCGCTTTAATTGACCGCTTTTGCAATCACGCCCACCGCCTGGTAGTGCAGTTCTGGACGTTCTTCTAAAGGGACTTGCTTTTCTTCCGCCAGCACACGAAAAGGCTGGATGGCAAGCAGCTGTAGGTCGCGCACTAAAATTCGCTCTGGTACACGGCGCAAGAGCACGCGAATCGCTTCACCGATGCCGGGTTTGATGTGGTTTATGTCGTCAATGCGGTATTCTTGCATTAGCCTGCGGATGCAGATTTGACTTTGCTTTCGTCGCGCTTGCCGTGCTTGCGCATCAGGCAAAGGCGTGTCAGGTAAGGGTTGCAAAGCTTGCAAAGTGTGCATGATCTGTTCAATGTACCAAAGCGAAAGGTCTTGCGCGTGCCATTGCGCGTAAAATTTGCAGCCATGAAAATCCGTTGCCGCCAAATAATCCGCATTCAAAATAGAGCGGCTGATAAGCCCGCCGATGGTGGCGTTCAGCAACGCTGAAGGAATTAAATAGTCCTCCAAACTGGCAGACACTGTTGCTGTACCAGAAATATCGGTCAACACATAGAGATCGCTAGAAATCTGCGTGCCATGCTGCTGATTAAAGGCGCAGATGCTGAGGTTAAGTGTTTGCCCTATAACGCCTTTTCCTGTCCAGCCATCAATAAACAGGAGATCGCGCCCTAGCGGGTCATGGTGTGCCAAGATGTAGTTAAGCGCGTTGGCGTCAATACCGCGATCACGGATAATGGAAATTGAATAGTGTGGGATTTCGCGCTGGAAATATTCGCGCAAAATGCGCTTAAGCAGCACACCCACTGGCGTTCCTGCACGCGCTAAAGAGACCAACACAGGTTGCGCGTGCTGGTTAATATACTGCGCCAACAGCCAAACATGGTGCGCCAATTGTTGTTGACTTATGCGCATTGCCTGATGAAAAATTTCCAGATAGCGGGCAGATGGCTGGTATTCCGGCGACAGCATTTCGCTGTAATGTTTCTGACCAGATTGGATAAACTGCTCTTTTTGCTGGATTTTAATCAGTTCAAAAGCAATCGGTTTGAGCAAAATCTGTACGTCATCGGGCAAATAACTGCCGTGAAAATGAAAGCTGTTTGACATAGCCATGTGAGTTCAGTCGCCAGGCGCATTAATGTGAATGTAACGGTAAGAGTCTAAATTCTAATATATTTTATAGGGTTATACAGAAAACTAGACTTTTGCTTAGGGCTATCATAGCAACTTATTTGTCTAAAAATTTGACTCATTGCACAGGACTTGCATTAGGCTCATGTAAAAACAATCTAGCTCCAGGTGTTTAGTGGATTCACAAAATCTGCTTTAGCAGGTAACATATCGTAAGAAATGAAATAAAAATCTGCCATAATGAAGCCATATGAATACTATTTTTGACGCCCAGCTTTTAGTTTTAAACCGCCCAACTGATAGCTTTTGGTTTTTATCTGAACCCAATTAGCACCCTCAACCCCTTACTTTACTTCAACATTTTTTTGCAGTGATTCAACTCATGAATAACGCACTCTTTAGTATATTTTTGAAAACAGTGCTGCTTAGTTTTTTTATGCTGATCGGTTTATCTTTGTCTATGTGGGTGTTGGCTTATTACAGTCTTGATCCGCACCGTTATGCTTCCAGCGGTTTGATTGATACGGTGCAGGCGCGAGTCGAAGCGCCGCTCAGTGCGGCTGAGCCGCCAATCCCTATCAGCACGCAAAAGTCTATTGCTGCTTCAGCCGCCGCCGCCATTGCCGCTGCACAGGCACCGCCCCGTGCTACTCAAGTGGAAGCTAAAGCCTCGCGTATTTTGCTACGTTTTGAACACCAAGAAGCCCAGTTGCGCCCGGAAGAAGTGGAGGGTTTACAAACGGCTTTAGCGAATTTAGACATAGATCGCAATGACCACATCAGGATCACTGCTGGCGCAGTGAGCGCCGATCAACGTCTGAACAAAGAATTGGTGTTGAAATTACGCACACAAGCGATTGCTAGAATAGCCTTTATGCACACCCAGCAAGTAGAAATCGCTTTGGGCGAACCCTTAGCTAAGGCGGGTGTAGTGGCTTTAGACATCAATCTCCCCGCCATGCGAAAAAAACTTAAAAACTAGGTCTTGCCGAGGTTGCGTAGATAAAACGCAGCCTCTGGTGGGGCTAAGGTTTTGGCACAATACCCACCTCATCTCCCTCTTGCAGCGGCGTTTCCCATTCCGCAAATGCGCGATTCACAGTCACCTGTACGCGCTCGCGTGTAAGCGCCGCCGCCCAATTACCGCCGCGTCCGCGCAAATAAGCCAACATTTTCTGCACGTTTTTCACCGTCGGCGGTGCGTATAGGGTTTCTTCCTGCACACCAAGCAACTTCACCAAACCAACAAAATAAATCAGCTTTAAAGTGACAGCCCCTTTCTGCTGTCGCGTCTGGTTATTATCAGCCGCCGCCTCACCTTCAGTAAGGCGTTGATAACCCTGCTGTTGCAACTGCTGCAAGTAGGTTGCCCAATTTTGCGCCTGCTCCCGACCAAGACGGTGTAAAGTTTCCCAGGAATAGACTCCAGTGTCGTGCCCGTCGTCAAATACCAACTTAACGGCATAACTGCCTACGGGCGTAATCTCAGTGATAGCCACACGTTCTTTACCCGTCAACCCCGCGCCCTGGCGATTGCCTGGCACATGCGGGCGATTTTCCGCTGACGGCGAATAGACACGCAAGTATTCGCAAGGCAAATCAAAGATTGCGCCGTCGTCAAAGCACACATGCAGTAGACGCTCTTGTTGACGCAGTTCAATTTCAGTCGGGGTCGGAACAGGTGTAAGCATAATGAATTAAATCCTTAAAACAACAACGGAATCCACTAGAACTTGGATTGTAAAAGAAATCAGGCGTTAGCCTTTACCATTCTATCGGCTCATCATAGCCACGATCTTCAAATTCTGGCTCACCTTTCAATGCGGCTAACTCACGGCGGCGTTGTATGCGGCGCTCTTCAGCATCAGCGCGTAAAGGAATAGTCATTTCTCCGTACAACACTTGCTTTAGCAAACGAAAAGCAAACTGCATTAAATACATATCATCATTTTGCAAAGACTGCTGAATGTCTTCTTCTAATTCGTAGACATCATTGAAACCCTCGGTGCTGACAAATTCACGGAAACCGTCCAAGTTATAACTGGCAAGGAAAAACAACTGGTAACTGCGGGTAGAAGGTTTACCTATGGTCGGACCACTCGAACGTTTTTTCAGCACTACTTGCCGCCAAGCGCGATCTGCACCGTTGTATTCTTCCAGACCTTGGGCTTTAACATATTCGCCAATGGTTTGTTCTTGTGCTTCGTAATGTCCCAAGCAATGATCTTCTTTCACCACAAAATACAAATCTTCATCGGTTTTAGCATCCTTCGCTTTCATAGACATCAACCCCAGCGCGTAATAACGGCAAGAGGTCGGACGATCTGCGTAAACACCGCAGCCCGCTTCAGTTAAAAACGGACATTCAGTGGTATTACCGCGCGTTTTTAATTTGATCCCCGGCATTTCTTGCGCATCCAATTCAAAAGGCACTGTGTGCTGCGCTAGAAAGTCTGCGGAAGAAAGCCCTAAGCGTTTTTGCAAACGCCAAATATCATAAGGCGTCAGCGTCAGATCAATGTGTTTGCAACATTGATTAAAACAAGCAATATCCTGGTGGCAGCGAAACTGAAAAGTATCTTGCGAGGTTAATTTAACTGGGGTTAAAGGACTTTGCGGCGGGAGGTTTTCAATAGCCCCGTTATTCGTCATCATGGTTTTGCCTCGTAGTTTTTTTTAGGATTGCAGGGTTTTTAGGGGGAAGTGTAAAAGCCTTTCATGGGGGTTGAGTCGGCAAATTCAAACAACCTGCCCACAGGCGTGGTGAAAACAGAAGGCATTGTAAAAGCCAAAACTTATCCAAACACCTTTGCATAGACATCCATGACTGCCAGTGTGCAGCCGATGCTGGGCAATTCTAAGATTGCGTTTGCGTCCGTATAGTCTGTCAACAACCAGCAATTATCTGCTTGGCGGCGGTAGTGGATGAGGTGATAAGTGTCTTGTGCAACCATTAAGTATTCTTGCAGGGCGTCAAGCTGGCGATAGCGGGCGAATTTGCCGCCGGCGTCGTAGTCGGCGGTCGCAGGCGACAGCACTTCAACCAGCACGATGGGATTGCAAAGATTGTCTTTGTCGCTAAACAGGGGCGTGCCGCACACGATGCTGACGTCGGGATAGACATAGCCGTCGCTGACTTGTACGCGCTGATCGCTGGTGTAGACGCGGCAGGGGCGTTGTTTGAGCTGACTGTGCAAAGAAGCGCCGATATTCATGCCGATTAAATTATGCACCGGGCTACCGCCGCTCATGGCGAAGATTTCCCCGGCGACATATTCGCTTTTGCTGTCGCTTTGGCGTTCTTGCACTAGGTACACTTGTGGACTGAGTTTGGCTACTGCTGACATGGGTTATTCCTCGGTGGTTTTTAGGATGCTTTAAGCCAACAAAACCCCGCGCAATGAATTTGGCAAGGCTTGGGTAATTGTCACCGCTACAAAGTGTCCAATGAGGTCTGGGCTGCCGGAAAAATTTACCACTCGGTTATTTTCTGTGCGCCCTGCCAGTTGTTCGGGGTCTTTCTTGGCAGGACGTTCGACTAGAATGCTTTGTACGTTGCCGACCATACTTTGAGAAATCTCGGCGGCTTTGGCATTGATGCGTTCTTGTAACTGTGCGAGGCGGGCTTTCTTCTCTGCCAGCGGTACGTCGTCTGGCAAGCTGGCGGCGGGCGTGCCAGGGCGCGGGCTATAAACGAAGCTAAACGAGTGATCAAACCCTAGTTCTTCAATGAGTTGCAGTGTAGCTTGAAAATCTGCTGCGGTTTCGCCCGGAAAACCGACAATAAAATCTGAAGACAGGCTTAAGTCGGAGCGTATTTCGCGCAAACGCCGGATTTTTTGTTTGTATTCCAATACTGTGTGTCCGCGTTTCATTTGCGCCAAAATGCGATCTGAGCCGCTTTGCACGGGCAGATGTAAGTGGCTGACTAATTTAGGTATTTCAGCGTAGGCTTGGATTAGGCTATCGCTTAATTCGACCGGGTGTGAGGTGGTGTAGCGAATGCGCTGAATGCCCTCTATCGCAGCCACATAGTGCAGCAGGAGTGCGAGATCAGCGCAGTCGCCATCGTTCATATCGCCGCGATAGGCGTTGACGTTCTGCCCTAACAAGGTAACTTCGCGCACTCCTTGTCCAGCAAGGGCGGCGACTTCTGCCAGCACATCGTCAAAGGGACGGCTAATTTCTTCGCCGCGTGTGTAAGGCACCACGCAAAATGTGCAGTATTTGCTGCATCCTTCCATGATGGAAACAAAGGCGCTGGGACCGTCGGCACGGGGTTCGGGTAAGGCATCAAATTTCTCGATTTCGGGAAAGGAAATGTCTACAACCGGTTGATGTTTGGCGCGGGCTGTGTTGATCATTTGCGGCAGGCGGTGCAAGGTTTGAGGACCAAATACCAGGTCTACAAAGGGCGCTCGGTCGCGGATTGCTGCGCCTTCTTGACTGGCAACGCAGCCGCCAACGCCGATGATCAGGTCAGGACGCTGTTGCTTGAGAAAACGCCATTGCCCTAGTTGGGAGAAGACTTTTTCCTGAGCTTTTTCCCGCACCGAGCAGGTGTTAAGCAGCAACACGTCCGCCGCTTCGGGATCATCTGTGGGTTCTAAGCCGTGTGAAACGCTGAGGGCTTGGACGATTTTGTCCGAGTCATACTCGTTCATCTGACAACCAAAGGTTTTGATATAGAGTTTTCCTGCCATGTTGAAAAATCCGCACTGCTGTGTTGATACTCAAAAAAGGAATCAGAAGCCATGTATAGGGAACACAAATCAATTGTACGACAGACCTGATAGGTTTTAGAGACCCGTCAGCCCTGTATTATTGGGTAGTGGCGCATACAGGATGATATTTATGCTTGGAAGCCGCGTTCTATCGTGACAAAACCATTCTTATTACACCACTACCAGTCTTTGCTGGTTTGATTCCAACCCTTGCCGACTGGCGAATTATCGAATGCCGCCCGCGAGACCGCTTTTTTTACGTTGATTAACGGCTTATATCAAACTGAAATCAACCAAGTCGCACGGCTTGGCGAAATCAGCGCATTAGAAAAACTACTGACAACCCAACCCGCCCTGTTGCCCGACAGTCTGCGCCGCATTCAAATGCAAACGCCGCAAACGCCGCGCCTGCTGCTGGCGATAGACCAATTTGAAGAACTCTACACCCTCAACCCGCCCGCCGTGCAACAAGCGGCGCTGGAAAGCCTGCTGGCGTTGCTGGACAATGCGCTCAATGCCGGCCTGCTCATCACCCTACGCGCCGATTTTCTGGGGCAGGCGCTCAATCACCCGCGTCTAGCACACTGGCTCGACGCGGATCGCCACAAACTGCTCGGCAATCTCAGCGCAACGGGTTTGCTGGAAGCCATCACCCGCCCGCTGCAAGCGGATGTGAACCAAAGTGCGTTTTTTTCTGGTAGCACTGGCTAAAATGCCCAGATGCTATGGGTGCAAAAATTTCATCCACGCCGCACTTTGGTTCACACCCTGACTAACTCACTCCTGACACCCTGCCAAGCAAAATTTGCTAAACTATAAATTGCAGCATAAAGCCACATGTTGTATTGGATGAAGTCTTGTTTCTTACTGTTATTGGGACTTTTTTGTATGCCTGGCGTAAATCCTTTTTGGTTTCGTACTCTTTTCAAACTCAAAATTTATCAGATATCTGGTAATGAATTTCAAAAACTGTTTGAGCAAACCATGCAGTACCACAATCCTGAATTTCAGGTTGTAAAACCTCATGGAAATTTAGGCGATGGTGGCAATGACGGTTGGATTCCAACGGAAAATCGTTATTTCCAAGTAAACGGCCCGCAGGCTACTTCAAGTACGGAGGCAACAAAAACCGCTAAAAAGGCGACAGATGATTTTGAAAAGTTGAAAAACAAGTGGGGATTGATTGAGTTTTACCATTTTGTTTTTAATGATCGCTACGAGGGCATTCCTACTCCTATAGGACAACAACTCAAAAAATTACAGACTCAGAATGACCAACTAAAAGAATCTACACCTTGGGGTGCAGCGAAATTAGAGCATATTTTTATGCAGCTTGCAGATGATCAAAAAGAAATGATTGTGGGAGGGATTCCATCAGATACACCCAGTTTTATTGATTCTCGCGCTGTTGGTGAGTTGCTTAGTTACTTAGCTGATAAGGACACGCCATCAATGAATTTCCTAACTGACACATTCCCTGACTTTGATAAAAAGATAGAATTAAATGGTCTATCATCACAAGTTAGAGATTTTATTAAATATTTTAACTATCAGACGCAAACAGTTGATGATTTTCTTGCAGCTAGGAGTCTTGCTCAAGCCGTTTCTATGGAGTTAGCATCATTTTATCAGGAAAGCCAACAAGCAATTCCAGATGCCGCCGAGAATGCGCCTGATCTGCGTTATGGGTGGCTTGTAGAAAAGTTAATTCATCCCCAAGCCCGTTCCCATCCGCATAGCTTAAAAGCATATAGAGAAGCTGCGCAAGTTATTTTAGCAAAATACTTTGAGGTGTGTGATGTCTACGAACATCCAGACAATCTTAATCCCACATAAACATGTTAGATTTTGTGAGTCGCTCATTGGTCTTGCGGGTTTTATTCGTGGTTTATTAGATGAACCGCGTACCTTGGATGAATTATGGGCGTTAATTGATCGTGATAACTCAGGTTGGATGAACCGTCCAAGTTTTTATAATATGGTTTTGGCAATTAATATTTTATTTGCGCTCAAGCAAATAGAACTGACAAGCAGTAATCGCATTCGGCGAATTTAATTATGAAACTTATCGAATTAACCGCAAATGATCCTCGTTTCAATCGCATTCGTTTTAATTCGGAAGGCATCACTTTAATTGTTGGTGATGGCTCTAAAGATAAGCATATTGAAGGTAGTAGCAATGGTGTAGGTAAAACCCTTTTGCTAGGGTTAATTCACCATTGTCTAGGCGCGAATGCAAATTCTAAACTAAAGGATGCGATTGATTGGACTTTTAGCTTGCGTTTTTCTCTACAAGGCAAGGAATATCTGGTTGAGCGCAGTGCTGATGGCAAGACCTTATTGCTAAATGGAGAATCTAAAAATCTTAAATCCTATCGTGAGTGGCTAAATGACTGCGGCGCATTTCGTCCCGATAATCGCTTGCCTGGACTCAGCTTCCGCTCGCTTATTACTCGTTTTGCTCGCCTTCAAAGAGAAGACTGTGTTGATCCACTAAAAACGCATAAAGAAACTGATTTTGAAGCAAATCTGCGCACTGCTTATTTGCTTGGATTGGATTGTACTCTGGTAGTGGACAAACAAGCACATAAAAAGAGCCTTGACGAACTAAAACGCTGGACAAAAGAAAAATTACATGAAAATGACGTATTGAGAGAACTTTTTCGTGCAGGTGCTAAGCCGGAAATACGCGCTAAGTGGCTTAAGGATGAGATTCCACGCTTGCGTAGTGAATTACAGTTGTTTGATGTAGCAGAAAACTATTATGACATTAAAAAACAGGTAGAAGTAAAGACCACTGAGCTTAGAAACTTAGAACAGCAACTATCTGTGTTATGCTTTCAGATTGAAGGGATTGAGAAAACCCTGCAGAGAAAACCTGATATTTCTAAGCAAGATTTACTAAACCTCTATGAGGGACTTCAATCCATATTTAATCCAGAAGTTTTACAACATTTCGATATGGTTGAGCAGTTCAATCAAGATTTAGCCGTTAAACGTACTGCGCGTTTGCAAGCTGATAAAAATAGGTTTCTTAGAGAAATTTATGAATTAGAGCAATTACATCAGTCTATTAGACTTGTTGCAATATAAAAAATTAGTATAATTTTGGTAAGTTTTTGACAC
>DYPD01000121.1 GCA_020720115.1 Thiomargarita sp.
CCATTTTTTGCTCTTCCGTCGCCGGATAAGCGAGGGAAGCAAAGCTGATGGTTTTGGGCGACGCCACATCATCATCGTCATTACAAGCAACTAAAAACGGGACAATTACCACACAAGTGGATAGTTTGAGCAAACTCTTAATACGCATAGTGATTCCTAGATAATTGAACTATAAAAGAAGCGGCGGGCTAAAAGCCCCTGCTGATGAAGAAACAAGCAGAGAAAAGTATGTGATAAATATGTGACAAAACAGTGAAAAGGTGCTTTGGAGAGGAATAGTGAAAGGATTGGCATTCAGGCGTTCTAATAACAAAGTCACTTAAAACTTGACAGTTGCAAAAAATCTGTCAACTCTACAGAGAAGCTTTAATGACTGGAATTGGGATTAGACACAGTGATTTTTTGCGGCAAGGAGACGAAAAAGCGACTACCTTTACCCACTTCGCTTTCTACTCTGATAGTACCCCCCATTATTTCGCAAAATTGGCGCGTAATGCTTAAGCCTAGACCCGCACCGCCATATTGGCGCGTAGAGGAATCGTCGGCTTGAGTAAAGGGATCAAACAACCTGCTTAATTGTTCCTGACGAATCCCGATGCCTTTATCCTGTACAATGAACAATAGATGTGGTTTGCTTTGCTTCATAGCGGCTTGCACTGACAGTAGCACTTCACAGTTAGAAGAAAACTTCGCTGCATTACTGAGCAAATTCAATAAACATTGGCGCAACTTGCTTTTATCTGTGTACATAATGGGTAAATTGTCGTTGTACTCCAAACGTAGCGTATTATTGCTTTTTTCCATCAGGGGTTTCATTAAAGCCGCAATATTGTCTAGCATATCGGGCAATTGTACTACTTCTGGCGTGATTTCCATCTTGCCTGCTTCGATTTTTGTGATGTCGAGAATATCGCTGATGATGTTGAGCAGATTTTCTCCCGCACCACGAATACGCTCTAAATCTTCAGAATAACCAGTGTGTCCGTTGTCTTCTAAGTCTTCCTGCAATATTTCGCTGTAACCAATGATGGCATTCAACGGCGTGCGCAGTTCATGGCTCATGTTCGCCATGAAGCGGCTTTTCGCCAAACTGGCGGCTTTAGCTTCTTGCATGGCTGCTTGTAATTCCAAGCCCCGTTGTTCTAATTGCACAACTTTTTGTGCTAATTCTTGATCATAAGCGCGGAATTTCACATCGCTAATGGCTTTTAACAAATCCATAATGCGCCCGATACCTCGGTATTGTCCTTGCTCGGTAATTAGAAAATCTTCCGTGATTGGAAACTGCATGTTGTCGGTCAAATATTGACTGGCTTCCTCTAATGAAGCATGGCTTTCCAGAATTAAAGGACGGTCGTGCATAAACTGCTGAATCGGCTTTTTACCGTAAAGCTCACGCCCATAATTCAGCAGGAAAATGCGCAAAATACGATAGCGACTGATAATCCCAATAGGTTTACCCTGTTCTACCACCGGCAAGGATAAAAGCTGGCGATTTTGTTCGGATAAGAACAACTCGCCAACACTCTCCACGTTAGAGCTTGGATCAATCGGCGGAATGGGGATAATCAATGCAGAAACTGTTTCTTTATTGGACATAGGTTCAGTCATGCGGGGTAAGGGCGGCGGCGGTAGCGGCTGTTACAGCGCCAAAAAAATTCTGGTTGGGCGTAACGCATTGTAGGCACGGCATATGACAAACAGATTACGATTAGATGACAAAATGTTTCAAAAATACTGTAAAATCTTAGGATTAGCTGAGTTTACACGGGCTTCTATAGAGTTTTCAGACTGAATCTAGCTAGACAAATAACGCGCCAGCTTTAGCCGATGTGTGCAGAAAGGCTAATCGGCTTAAAATAGTGCTGAAAATAGCCTTAAAGTAGTATTTTTAATTGCTTAAAAGCTATTTGTTGAATTGGGTTTTCTTGTAAGTCCACCCGCTGCAAACCGGGCATTTGCAACAGGCTTTCTGGTATGGCTTGAATCTGATTGGCGCGTAAATCCAGGCGTTGTAGTTCAGATAATTGCGCGATCTCGTTGGGCAGTAGGCGCAGTTTGTTGTTACTGATATCTAGGCGTTGCAAATGTGGCAATTCAAACAAGGCGGGCGGCAATTCGTGCATTTGATTGTTGCTTAAATCAAGCCATTCCAGATTTTGCAAGTGCATGATGCTGCTAGGAATATCAGTAAGTTGATTATTGCTTAAGTTGAGTCGCTCAAGCTTTGGCAAGTGTGCCAGCCTATCGGGTAGGCTGCTCAATTCGTTATGGCTTAGATCGAGCCAAGTCAATGAAGATACTTGAAAAATGCTGTCAGGAATCTGCTTTAAGTGATTGCTTACCAAATACAGACGTTGCAGATTAGGCAGTTCGCTAAAGCTTAGACGCTCTAGGCGCGTTCCGCTGACGTTGAGGCGTTCGAGTTTGGGCAGGTGATGCAGCGCCAAAGCCGTTAAAGGATTGCGGCTTAAATCCAAGCGTTCCAGTTGGCGACAGTGTTGTAACTCTATTGTATTCAAGCGATTATCGCTTAAACCCAGGCGGTTGAGTTCGACTAATTGATAAAATTCTGCGGGCAATTGTTGCAGGCGATTGTTACCCAGTTCAAGAATCTGTAAGTGCTTGAGCTGACACAAGGTATCAGGCAATTCTATGAGCAGGTTGTTGCGCAATTCGAGCTTTTGCAGTCCTTCTAATGCGCCGATTTCTACGGGTAACAGACTGAGTTGATTGTCTTTTAATTCCAAGCGTTGCAAGCGTAGCAAACGGGCGATGTCGGGCGGCAGGCTGGTCAGACAGTTATTGTTGACGGTCAGCCCTTCTAATTTGGTCAGGCGAAAAATTTTCGGCAATAGGGTAGACAGGTGGTTGTGGCTCAGTTCAAGCCATCGCAGCTTGGACAGTTGCGCGATTTCGGCGGGCAGCGTGGGCAGTTGTTTATTGCTTAAATCCAGCACGGGAGCGCCCGTGCGTGCCGCTTCGGTAATTAACTGGAAAAGTTTACGGCTTTGCAGCGTGGCTGCGAGTTCGCTTTGCGTAGTCACGCGCTGTTCCTTGTCAAATTCTGTTGCCTAATCCCTGCCCCATCAACATGCGCTGTCCTGCGCTCAATTCAGGTAGCCAGGCAATCTGTTGTTTGCCGAATAACAGAATCACGGTTGAGCCCATGTTGAAGCGCCCGACTTCCGCACCCTTGTCGTAGTGCGGCGTGGTATCTGGCACTTGCCAGCGTTGCGGCTTGCGCCAAGCGTTGGGCATCACGCCTTCATCCCACGCCAAATCTACACTGCCAACAAAAATTGCGCCAACCATCACCAGCGCCATAGGTCCCAGCACGGTTTTAAACAGCACAACAACTCGTTCATTGCGGGCAAATAGCCTGGGAATGTTACGCGCTGTGCGGGGACTAACGCTGAATAAGCGTCCAGGCACATAGATCACGTCTATGGGCTTGCCCGCCAAAGGCGCATGGATACGGTGATAATCGCGTGGTGACAGGTACAGGGTGCAATAGTTACCGTCTTCAAATAGACGGGCGACGGGAGAAAAACCGCCCAACAATTCAGTCAGGGTAAACTGATGATTTTTCGCCTGAATGAGCGTTTCTGAGTGAATTTTACCCAGTTCGCTGATAGTGCCGTCTACCGGTGACACCACCGCCGTTGCTGCCAAGGGGCGTGCTTCAGGTGTGAGCGCGCGAGTAAAGAACTGGTTAAAGTTCTGATAGGCGCTTAAATCCGGCTGTGCAGCACAGCTTAAGTCAATGTTGTATTGATTTACAAAGCGTTGTAGCAACCAGGGCATGGCTTTACCCAGTGGCATTCGCGTAGCGTAAAACATCAGCTTAGACAGCAGATGATGCGGCAGTACATGCTGCAACAGCGTTAAGCTATTCAATAACGGTTCTAATTTGCTGGGTGATTCAGACATAAATAAACATCCTTGGTATCATTATCATACAATTTCATTTTGATCTCTTCCCAACAGATCACCTGTTCTTTCCCGGTATTTATTTTGGCAATGAATTCTTTCAACGCTTGTGAAATCAATGCTTCTACAGAAGGATATTTGCATTCTGCAATTTTCTGCAAATGCTTAAGTGCTAAATCCCCCATGTGATTATATACCAGAAGAAGTGATCTATTGCTCTGAGTCTATGAACTATTCCCCACTATTTTAGTGCAGCATGGCAAGGCGTATAGAATTGTAGTTGTGGCATCCTTGACTGCATAGTGACCTTATTGCCTATATTGCATCAAGTTTATTGGGTATTGCCGGAGGTTTGTGGGTTGTGCTGATTGCTTTGGTAGGCGTAAAAATGCAGCAAATCTTCTACTGCTTCAGGTTCTTGCTCGGCTAGAAAAGCGGCTAATCGCTTGGTTTTTTTCTCTGAGGCAGGGCGTGTGCCATTGAAAAAAGCCTTCAGGCTGTCACGCAAATAGCCTGGTTGTTGACCCGCTAAAATGCCGCAACCCAGGTGATCTTGAGTGCCGTTGGCGCGGTGGCATTTTTCACAATAGTCTAGGTGTAGCAGTTGCCCGCGTTCAGCTTTTTTGGGATCAAAGGCTTGTCGCGCAGGCGGGAAGTTTTGTTGGGCAAAATACTCGGCTAAAGCCTGAATGCGTGGTGCTGAATTGGCTAACAGGCGGTGCAATTCGGTGGTTGCGGTGCGGCGCTGGCGGTTTTGGAACGCCAGCAATGCTTGACTGATGGTTTTGCTGCTCAGACCCGCCAGCGTTGGCGTATTCGGCATTTGGCTGACGCCGTGTAGACCGTGACAGGCGAAACACTCAGGCAGCAATTCGTCTATTTCAGCCGCTGTTGCTACTGACACGCTGCCCAGCATAACTACTAAAATCGTTGATAAAACAATTTGTTGCATATCAATCTTCAGCTTCTTCGTGCTGACGCTTGGCAACCATTAAGGCGGCTTTGCCGTCTGTGTAGCCTTGAAAGTAAAGATCGCTGGCAGCCAGTGGATTGTCGCCAGTGTAATTTTCCAAAAACGCGCCTCGGCAGTTGGTTTGCGCTTCTTCGTAGCCTTTGCGATAGAGCAAAAGCCGTTCTGCTTCAGGGAGTTGCTCGGCTATATTCAAGAGTGCTTGGGTATCTTCAGTGATTGACATGGTGATTTACTCCGGCGATTTTTGCGCATACAGGTGCGCAATCTGTTGTATTAAGCGCCGCGCTAAACTGAGTTTGTCAGTTAATGCTAAGCTCTGTTGCTCAAGTTGTTCGTCTGCACCTTTCCAAAAAAGTTGCAAGGCATTGTAGTCGCTGTCAAAACCTTGCCCTGGCAGCCCCACTTGATTGGCGGCAATCAGATCAAGCTTTTTACGTGCCAACTTGTCTTGTGCATATTCTGCCACCTGTTGGGTTTCGGCGGCAAAACCGACGGTAAAGGGCGCGGGCGATTGGGCGCTGACCCATGCCAGTATGTCTGGCGTGCGCTCTAAAGCAAGTGGTAAAGAATGAGCGGTTTTCTTGATTTTTTCATCCGCAGTTTGCGCTGGGCGATAATCAGCAACGGCGGCAGTGGCAATAAAAATGTCTGCATTTACAAGCTGTTGTTGCACTGCATTAAACATGTCTTGGGCGCTATACACGTCCAAACGCCGCACGCCCGTTGGCGTGGGCAAATGCACTGGACCGCTGACCAGCACCACCTCAGCGCCCGCCTCTTGTGCGGCTTGCGCAACCGCATAGCCCATGCGCCCAGAACTGCGATTGCTGATAAAACGCACGGGATCAAGGTCTTCCCGCGTTGGTCCGGCGGTCACTAACACGCGCCGCCGCGCCAACACGGGCGCACGCCACAATGTGCTTAATTGCGCAATAATATCAGCCACTTCCGCCATGCGCCCCGGACCCGTTTCGCCACAAGCGAGAGCACCTGTTGTCGGTTCGCAAAAGCGCACACCGCGCTCGCGCAATAAGCGGCAATTGGCTTGCGTTGCAGTGGCTTGCCACATTTGCTGATTCATGGCGGGCGCAACCAACAGCGGCGCACGGGTTGCCAAACACAGGGTGCTGAGCAGATCGTCTGCCAGTCCGTGTGCCAGTTTTGCCAGACAATGGGCGGTGGCGGGCGCAATCAGCACCGCGTCCGCCCAACGCGCCAGCTCAATATGCCCGAAAGCTGACTCAGCTTCGGCATCCAAGAGTGCAAGGTGCGGCGGGTGTCCACTGACGGCTTGCAAGGTCAGCGGCGTGATAAACTGTGTCGCCCCTTGTGTCATAACCACGCGCACTGTTACGCCCTGCTCGCGCAAACGCCGCACTAAATCCGGGGTTTTGTAGGCGGCAATGCCGCCGCTGATGCCAAGCAAGAGTTGTTTGTTTTGCATAATGTTAAAATCACTTAAAAAGTAGAAAAAGAATAACAGAAAGGAAATAACTAAAGTATTTGATTAACAAAGGTGAGTTGTGCGAAACGTTCACTGGGTAGCGGTTTACAGAACAAAAAACCTTGAATATAGTCGCACTTAAATTGGCGCAGCAAACTGACTTGTTCAATATTTTCCACCCCTTCAGCTACTACGCGCAATTTTAGTTTGTGTGCCAAGCATAAAATACCTTCAACCAAAGCTTGCGACTGCGGATTATGCACCATATCCAACACAAAACTGCGGTCAATTTTAAGTTCAGTAATCAAAGACTTTTGCAATGATTTAAGATTGGAATAGCCAGTACCGAAATCATCAATTGAAAGCTGAATACCAAGGTCTACAAATTGTCTGAGTTTATCATTGGATTCTGGCATGACCATAGATTCAGTAATTTCCATAATCAAACGCTGCGGCGGTAAACCGGTTTCTTGCAAAATGCACTGTACCCGCTCAACTATATCTGGCTCCATAAATTGACGCGGAGAAAAATTCACTGCCACTTGTAAAGGATTGCGCCAATTCATTGCTTCAGTACACGCTTTGCGTAATACCAATTCACCCAGTTGGATAATGAGTCCGGTTTCTTCTGCCAGTGGAATGAACTCGCCTGGCGAAATAAAACCACGTTGTGGATGTTGCCAGCGCACCAGGGATTCTGGATTACTATACAGATTTTTATGAATATGACGTTTAGGTTGAAAAAACACTTTAATGTGTTCTGGATGTTGTGTTAAAGTATTATACAATTCATTTTCTAAAGCCAACCGATCAATAGTACCCAAACGCGCTGCTTGGCGTTCCACTGCATAAGCATTACCGCTTTTTTGCTTGGCGTGCTGCATAGCAGATTCAGCACCTTGGATAAGCTTTTCTGCCGAATCGCCAGCAGTCGCCAAATTGATGCCAATGCTGAGTTTCACTGGCACTGAACGTTCGCCAATATTCAATGGCGTATGGGTAAAGAGATCAAATAAACCTTGCACACGCAAAATCGCACTTTCTTCACTAAAACAACGTAACAATATGACAAATTTATCTCCGCTTAAATGCCCAGCCAATTCAAATTCATCATGACAGAGTTTAAGCAAATGCTGCGCGACTTGTTGCAGTAAAAGATCACCAGAAGCATAGCCCAAGCTATGATTAATGTGCTTAAAGCCAGTTAAATTGAGAAACAATACCGCAACCTTAAAACCTAAACGGCGGGCTTTAGTTAAAACAATTTCAAGCCGCTGAGTAAACGCCTGGCGATGATAAAGACCGGTGAGATAATCTCGCTCTGCTTGTTGCTCTAATGAACGATTTGCTTTTTCTAAATCTTTCACATGCACTTGTAAAGCTTCGGTTTGCGCATCTACATGCTCATTTAATTGTGCTAAACGGCGCAGGACAAGCCACAGGCTCAGTGCTGCAAAGAGATTCAAGCTTACAACACAGACCAGTAACAGCAACGCTGGCAGAGGATAAACAAACCAGGTCATTGTTAAAGCAATGCCAAAACCAGCAAAAAATACGGGTAAAAACCAGGTAGGCATGAAAAACATCCTGTCATTTTTGGGCGCAGCAAAAAAAGGCGCTTCTAGTCAGAGTTACGCAAGAAAACGCGCTACGCAAAACCCGTCACTTGGGCTATTGCGTCACCATTTGAAGATGGATAGACTGAGATTTATATCACATAGATTAACAGTTTCAAACTATGTATGTTTTTGAGTGTGCATAATGGCTATATTGGTTTCTTGAAAAGATTTATACAATCTAGTCAAAAAATTCAGCGACTGATCACGCCTATTTCAGCTAAAAAAACAGAGGAATATTATGCCCCTATAAATCCTATTTTATTCTCTAGGATAGATAAAAATTTGCCAAACATATTGGAAATTTTGATGTCCAGATTCTTTTTCAATCTATTTAAGGAACAGCTTCAGCTACCGCCCTCATGATGTGGAATTTATCTCAGTCTCCGCCGTTATCTGCGCCTTTTGCGCATCGCTATGAATATGCTCTGCTGGCATTACTGTTACTCAGCCTGTATTTGGTGTTGTGGCCCTCGTTACCCGAATGGGGGGCGCAGGTTTTGTTGTTGACGCATGTTGCCTTGTTTTTTCTGTGGCAATGGTTTGCCAGCACTGCTTCAGACACTACGGTGTTTAAGTTCAAACATGCGGTGCTGCTACTGCCTTTGTTGGCGGGCAGCGTGGTGTTTTTGAATGCTTGGAGCGTTGCGGCTTGGAAGCTGTTGCTGTTGGGCGTGCTGGCGGAGCGTTATGTGCCGCAACCAGGTGCGCGTTGGTTGGGTGTGGCGGTGCTGGCTTTTTGCGGTTTGGATTGGTTTTTGTTTACGCTGCCGTTGTTGTTTGATTTGTCAGTATTGCCGTCCGAATGGCGCGAACCGATGCGCTACGCTTTACTGTTAGTGCCGCTGTCTTGGCTGTTTTTGCCCCCCCCAGTGCAAACGGAACAGGTTGAAAACATGGATTTTTTTCATGGTTTAACCCTGATGCTGAGTGGCTTGAGTGTGGCGCTGGGCGCGGTGCTGATGATGCAAAATGCGGCGCTCACCTATGCTTGGGCGTTGCTGTACATGGGGCTGGTGCTGTTGGGATTGCTGCTGAGCATGAGTTGGCTCTGGCTGAATTTTGGGTATTACGAAAATTTGCCGCAATTATGGTCTCGGCATGGACTCAATTTGGGTAGCCATTTTGAGCAATGGCTGGCAAATTTGACTCAACCAGGTACTTATAAGGCATTAAATCCTGAGCAATTTTTGGATGCGGGTTTGCAGCAATTGAGCACCATTCCTTGGCTCTGCGGGATTGGCTGGCAATCGCCTTATGGACAGGGGGCGCTGGGGCAGGAAGCCAAGCATAAGGCAATGATTGCAGTACAATCTTTGGAAGTTACCCTGTATTCGCGCACGCGCATCAGCGGTCCCTACTACGCGCATCTGAAATTGCTGGTGCAATTGCTGGAGCATTTTCACCAGGCAAAGCGGCGCGAAGAGGCTTTTGCACAACAGGCGCATCTCAAAGCAATTCATGAAACCGGCGCGAAATTAACTCATGATATTAAGAACTTACTACAATCTTTGTATGTCATTACCTCGGCTATCGAGAGTGCGCAGCCGCAGCATTTCGGCGATACCCAGCGTTTGTTGCAAGGGCAATTGCCGCATTTAAGTCAACGCTTAAAACGCACCCTAGATAAGCTGCAACAGCCCGGACAATCGGTGTACAACAATGCCTCTATCCGCGTTTGGTGGGACAATTTGCAGGCGCGTTATCGCAAGCGCAACATAGAGTTTTCCATGAGCATTATGTGGAACGCCAATATTCCCGAAGATTTATTTGATAATGTAGTGGAAAATCTGCTGGAAAATGCGTTGAACAAGCGCAAACGCGAGCCGGATTTGCGCATTCGTGTGGCGCTGGAATGTAGCGAAAATCAAGTGCGCCTAACCGTCTGCGATACCGGCACCATGATTCAAAAAGACATTGAAAAACAACTACTTAATCAGCCAGTGCCGTCCCGCGATGGATTCGGCATCGGCTTGTATCAGGCGGCAAAACAAACCATCCACACCGGCTATCGTTTGCACATTAGCCACAACCAAACAGGGCAAGTTTGCTTTGAGCTGGCAAGCGTATAAGGCTTTGTATTTACCATGAAAGCATTTCCCCTTCCTGGAAAAGTTCGCATCATCAGCGGTGAATGGCGCGGACGCCGCTTGCCCGTGCCAGATTTTCCTGGTTTGCGCCCCACGCCAGAGCGCCTGCGCGAAACCCTATTTAACTGGCTGCAACCCACAATCATAGCCGCAACTTGCCTGGATTTGTTTGCCGGTAGCGGCGCATTAGGCTTAGAAGCCGCCTCGCGGGGCGCTGCCCAAGTGTTGCTGGTAGAAAAAAATCCTATACTTGCTGCACATTTACGCGCTCAATGCCAGCTTTTGAATGCCGTCCAAGTACAAGTGCAGCAAGCCGATACCTTGCTGTTTTTGCTCCAGCCCGCACAAGCCTTTGACCTGGTGTTTTTAGACCCGCCATTTCAGCAGGATTTACTAGCGCCCGTTTGCGGCTTGCTGGAAAAGCACGGCTGGCTAAGCGAGCGGGCGAAGATTTATGTAGAAATGGAAAAGGGCGCAACGCCCATTTTGCCTAGCAATTGGCGCTTGCTAAAACAACAAAGCAGCCAACAAGTAGACAGTTGCCTGTATGTGCGGGGCGCTTGAGCGCCTCTAGCCCTTGTCTATGTAATTTTGATGAATTGAACCGCACCCTGAGCTTGTCGAAGGGTACGGTTCAATTCATCAAAACAGCCTTACCGGACCACGAGTATGCCCTGGAAAACTGAGAATTATCATACCCATACCTTTCGCTGCCAACATGCCAGCGGGGACGTGGAAGACTACTGTCAAGCGGCGTTGGAGCAAGGTTTAACCCTGCTAGGCATCTCAGATCACAGCGCCCTGCCCGATCATCGCTGGTCGCAAGTGCGCATGACAATGGCACAATTGCCAGGTTATTGCGCCGCTATTGACGCGGCGCGGGAAAAATTTCCGCAACTGACAGTGCTCAAAGGCATGGAATGCGAATACGACCCCGCTTATGCGGGATTTTATCGAGAAGAATTGCGCGAACGGCGCGGCTTTGACTATCTAATTGGCGCGGTGCATTACCTGCCTTGGCAGGGCGATTGGGCAGAACTCTACAAAGGCAATTGGAATGCCGCACAGCTTCATGCCTATACAGATTACATGCTCGCCACCATGAGCAGCGGCTTGTTTGACTTTATCGCCCATCCAGATGCTTTTGGCGTGGCATATTTGGATTGGGATGCAGAAACCCAAGCCTGTAGCCGCACTCTGCTACAAGCCGCACACGCACTGGATATTCCCTTAGAAATCAATGCCTATGGACTACGCAAGCCAGAATTGGAAAGCCCGCAAGGGCGGCGAAGAAAATACCCACTGCTGCCTTTTTGGGCGCTGGCGGCTGAGTACGATATTGCTGTGGTGGTGAATGCAGATGCGCATCGCCCGCAGGATG
>DYPD01000122.1 GCA_020720115.1 Thiomargarita sp.
ATTCTCGAACTCCGCATTTTTACTGGATTTATGTCGCAACAAGTCTAATGTAGAGAGGTCAATGCGTGAATCAACATCCTTCTTGGCGCACTTTTGGGGTGTGTTTGCTGCTTTTAGCTCAAGCCGCTTGTTCTTCCGCACCGAAAACCGACTCACCGCCCATGAATCCAACCTCCCCGGTATTGTCGGGGAATTACGAATACAATCCAGAACAAGCCGCTGACGCAAATACGCACTTAGGGATTGAATATATGAAGCAGGGCAGTTATAAAGTGGCGCTGCTCAAACTCGAAAAAGCTATACAGCAAAACCCAGAAAATCATGAAGCCCAAATGACGATTGCCTTGCTGTATGAAAGTTTAGGTAAACTCGACTTAGCCGAGACGCACTTCGCTAAAACCCTGCGTTTAGCCCCGGATGATGCCTCAGTTCACAGTAATTACGGCAGCTATCTGTGCCGTCAGCAAAAATTTGCAGAAGCACAGCAGCATTTTCAACTGGCGTTAAATAATCCGCTGTACGATACCCCCGAATTGGTGCATACCAATGCGGGCTTGTGTGCTTTGCGCTTCAATCAAAAACAGCAAGCACAAGAGGCTTTTCAGCAAGCCTTACAAAGTAATCCAGAGTTTCCGGTGGCGCTGTATCAACTTGCCGAGCTACATGAACAAAGCGGAGAAGTTGCACAAGCCGATCAGCATTATCAACGCTATGTCAAGGTTGCCCGTCAAACGCCGCAAACGCTTTGGCTAGGCGTGCGCATTGCACGCGCACTCGGCGAGAGAGACAGGGAAGCAAATTATGCTTTATTATTAAAATCACAGTATCCTGATACAGAACAAGCACGTCTGCTACACTCATCCGAAACCGGTGTTCGGTAATGCCCAGCCGATAGCCCAATTTAACCCGCGATTCCCAACTAGATTTTTAAGTAGACTTGTTGCGCGGGGTAGGCGTTGAAGCGAAAAGCAGCGGTTTTGAGGCAGATTTTTCGGTTTTTTGAGGCGAATAGTCATTCTATTCAACGAAAAAAAGCGGAAAAGCTGACCAAAACCCGCTGTTTTGCAGCCAATGAATACCCCGTGCGACAAGTCTAGTAGATAAACTCCCTAAATAAATAGGTATCTCCATGCGAACACAAGCTACCCGCAAGCTACCTGAAGAAATCACCGGCGATGAGGTGTTGGATTCTGAAGCTTCAGAAACCTCAGAATTCTCACTTCCCGCTCAAACAACAGGTTTACCTGATATGAATGAAAAACACCCGCCAACACCGAGCGTCTCCGATTTAACTCAGTCTAAACCGGCTGCTGCTGTCAAACTTGGCGAACGCCTGAGCCAAGCACGCGAGGCGATGGGCTTTACCCAAGAAGATGTGGCGAGTCGTCTGTACCTAGAGCCGCGCATTATTACTGCCCTGGAAAAAGAGCGTTACAACCAACTGCCGCCGGTTATTTTTGTGCAAGGCTATTTGCGCAGCTATGCCAAATTACTGAATTTGCCGCCTGAAGAAGTGCTGAATCAATATTACCGATCCACCGATCAAGCACCGCCTAAGCTGTCTTCAGAAGCCACTGTGCAGCAACAACGCCGCATGGGGCAACATCATGAGGATTCTCCACACCGCACCCGCTACTGGTGGAACGGCATGACGTTATTGCTGGTGCTGGTGCTCATCGGTTTAGTCGCTTGGCGTTACTCTGGACATTTGTCCTTGCCTGACCTGTTAGAAGGCAGCCAACAGCAAAACGACGATCCCGCGTCAGCGAGCAATGTCATGGAATTGCCGCCACAACCGCCTTTAACCCTTCCAGCGAATGATGCGGGAGCAGAAGCGAGCAACCCCAATGCAGAGTACACGCCGCCGACAGAATCTAGCACTGCTACCAGTGAAGACCCTAAAACCACTATCGAAAGCATTGCTTTGCCGCCTATTGCAACAGGTACACCGCCAGATGCTGCAACCACTGCACAACCCGCAACCAATAATACCGCCACAGGTAGCGATGAGCCTGAACCCTCAGAAACAATGCCTGATGCAGAAACGGCAGCGCCTGCTGCTACAGGCACAGCAACAGCAGATGCAGCGCCTGCGCCTTTGTTAGAATTGGATTTTACGGGTGCCAGTTGGGTATCAATCACCGACAAAAAAGGCAAAAGACTCCTCTACACCACAGCTAAAGCGGGCGATAAGCACAAAATCGAATCTGGTGAACCACCGTTCAAAGTAACTCTGGGGCGTTCTCAATCTGTCAGCAACTTCAAATTTCGCGGAGAAGCTGTAGACCTATCCAAATACCAGGGTAAAAAAGCACGTTTTACCCTAGGACAATAATTTTTCTACTTTATTTCGAGCAACCTAATGCACTACCAGCCTCTCATTCAGCGCCGAATTTCTCGACAAATTCATGTGGGTTCTGTGCCTGTCGGTGGTGGCGCCCCAATCAGCGTGCAGAGCATGACCAACACAGATACCTGTGATGTCGCGGCGACAGTGGCACAGATTCAGGCGCTGCAAAAAGTAGGGGCAGACATTGTGCGGGTTTCAGTGCCTAGCATGGATGCCGCTGAAGCCTTTGGCAAAATCCGCCAAGCAGTTGACATTCCCTTAGTGGCAGACATTCACTTTGACTACAAAATTGCCCTGCGCGTGGCAGAGCTGGGTGTGGACTGCTTGCGCATCAATCCGGGCAATATTGGGCGCGAAGATCGCGTGCGTAGCGTGGTGGAAGCGGCGCGGGATAAAAATATCCCTATCCGCATTGGCGTCAATGCGGGTTCTTTGGAAAAAGACTTACAAAAAAAATATGGTGAGCCTACGCCTGACGCGCTGGTAGAGTCCGCTTTGCGACATATCGAAATCCTGAATCGCTTAAATTTTCCCGATTTCAAAATCAGCCTGAAAGCTTCCGATGTTTTCACTACTGTGGCGGCTTATCGCACCTTGGCGCAACAGATCGAACAGCCACTGCATTTAGGCATCACCGAAGCCGGCGGCTTTCGCGCTGGCTCAGTCAAATCCGCCATTGGTTTAGGCATGTTGTTGGCAGAAGGCATCGGCGACACCATTCGCGTCTCGCTGGCGGCTGATCCGATACAAGAAATCAAAGTCGGTTTTGATATTCTCAAAAGCCTGCATTTGCGCAAAAAAGGCATCAATCTGATTGCTTGCCCTTCTTGCTCACGGCAAAATTTTGATGTCATCAAAACCGTCAATGCCCTTGAAGAACGCTTAGAGGATATTTTAGAACCCCTGGATGTCGCTGTGATCGGCTGTGTCGTCAATGGACCGGGCGAAGCCCGCGAAGCGCAAGTGGGTTTAGCCGGCGGTACACCACACAACTTGCTCTACATTGGTGGCAAACCGCACCATAAGGTCAATAACGACGCCCTAGTGGATGAATTGGAAAGCGCCATACGCGCACAATTAGACGCCAAAAAAGCTGGATAGCGCCCCGCTTTAAATCTCAACTCTTTGATTTACCAAACAATCTCTGCATTTGTTCTTGACGCAGAAAGTCTCGAACCTCTGGCGGTACTGCCAGCGGTTCGCGCTTCAACAGGGCGGCAAAATAGCCCAGCAAACGCGCCGCGCTGCCAGTGACATAGGGACGTTCTTTAACCGCCCGCACGGCGCATTTGGCTAATTCAAACAGCGGATGATAGCCAAACGAATAATCCAGCCGCCCCAAGCCAAAGCGCGATTTCAACACATGCCCTTTTTCTGTCCCGGCATGACGGTGGTGCATGACCACCAGCTCAGGATAAGAGCGCACTTTCCAGCCGTGCATTCGCGCCATTAAATCCGCCAACGCATCTTCTCCGCCGCGCAATAAGGGACGATAGCCGCCGATTTGCGCGTGACAAACGCGACGGAAATTCTGGCTGGCGCCCGCCACATTCCACTCTGGCGCGTTGTCTTGATGAATGATTTTGCCGCCGTGATTTTCATAAATCAGCCCGCCCGCGATGCCCAATTGCTCATCTTCAGCAAAGCGTTGTAAAAGCTGAGAAAAGTAATCCGGTTCAAAGGTCACATCAGCATCCAGATTACCGATCACATCGTACTCGACATTTTCAAACCGCTTCAAACCCATGCGCAGCGCGTACACTTTTGAGGCAAAATTGCGATCAATAGTGGGTTCGGTGCGCACATAGCGGATGAAAGCCTGTTGCGCGGCGTATTGTTGAATGATTTCATCGGTGCGATCCGTAGAGCCGTCGCTGATCACCACCCATTGCAACGGTGGTTGCTGTTGTGCAACGACAGATTTAAGCGTGCCTTCAATGTATTTTTCTTCATTGCGGGCGGAAGTTATCAGCACATAAGACAGGTCTGTACGGGTCATGTGTTACGCCTTTTAGGTTAAGCGCCCATCAACGCTGCCATTTTTTCAGCGTTGGGCTGTTCAATCACACCTTTTTCCGTGACTATGACATCCACTAAAGCCGCTGGAGTCACGTCAAACGCCGGATTCCAGGCATCCGCATTGGGCGCGGCAACGGCTTGACCGTTGAGATTAAGCACTTCTTCTTTGCCGCGATTTTCTATGGGAATTTCCCGCCCGCTGCTTAAGCTCATGTCTATGGTGCTTGTCGGTGCTACCACCATAAACTTAACCCCATGATAACGCGCCGCAATTGCCAATCCGTAAGTGCCAATTTTATTCGCCACATCGCCGTTTGCGGCGATGCGATCTGAACCCACGATAGCCCAACTGACTTCGCCGGTACTCAACAAAGACGCCGCTGCTGCGTCGGATAACAGGGTAACAGGAATACCGTCTTGCAGCAGTTCCCAAGCGGTTAAGCGAGCGCCTTGCAGCCAAGGGCGGGTTTCATCCGCATACACACGCTGCAATTTGCCGGCGCTGAAAGCACTACGCACCACGCCCAGCGCCGTGCCGTAACCGCCCGTTGCCAAAGCACCCGCGTTGCAATGAGTAATAACCGCCGTATCTGCTGGAATGTACGCCGCACCGAGATCACCCATGTGGTAATTGGCGTCTAAGTCTTCTTGATGAATGCGTCCGGCTTCGGCTTCCAGTGCCGCTTCGGGGTTGCCGGTAAGGAGCGGAAATAAAGCATTCATGCGCTGCAACGCCCAAAATAAATTCACTGCGGTGGGACGCGATTGCGCCAAACGCTGCATATCCGCCTGTATCAGTGTGCGCCAGTTTGCTGCGTCTTGCGCATAGGCGGTACGCGCTGCCAGCACCACGCCATAAGCGGCGCTAATGCCAATAGCAGGCGCACCACGCACCACCATGCTGCGAATCGCGTCCGCCACTTCGCCCGCAGTGTGCAATGCCAAATAGGTATGCTGGTGCGGCAAACAGCGTTGATCTAGCAAATGTAGTGCGGCGTCGCGCCAAATAATCGCCCGCAGGCTGTCATTCTGTTTCATGTACATCCCTTTGTATTAAACTGGTTAGACGGGTATTACAACGGAAATTAAACGCCCAAGGATAACGCATTTTTGTGACCGAATGGAGCGCCGCATTTTAAAGTACAGGTTGCATGGCTGAGAAGCAACCAGCGGGATCGATGCGCAACATCGCAACTGTTGGGTTCGCCAACATAAGAGTATACAATCGTGCTGCACACAGTGACTTGGGTTCAAGCTACAAAAATAGTCCTGAGTGCCATTGATAACAGGATTCACTACAAAGGAGGTGTTTTATGCAAAAAACTACAAAGTATTCTCTACTCGCCTTAAGTACCGCTTGTCTGTTAAGCGCATTGCCTATCGTGCAAGCCGCCGGCATGTCGGCGGGGAGCAGCAATGGCGGCGAACAACGCCCTAATAATCCTTGGGGCTATGCGCCCTATGGACAGAACTACGGCTACGGTGCGCCTAATACCGCAGACCAGCGTAATCCTCAAAACACCGCGCCTTGGGGCATGATGCCTAGTCCGGGTTCAATGGTGAATATGATGCCCAATCCAACGCGCATGTTTAACGGGGCAAACAACAACAATAACAACAACCGCCGCAACCATGCCAATGGCTATCCGCAACCAGCGCCAGGTGGGTATCCTTATGCGTATCCACCAGGTGCTTATCCGGGCTATCCAAGCGCTTACCCCACTTATCCAGGTGCAGCAGCTCCCCCAGCCCCTTACCAGGGCGTAGTACCAGGACAATACAGCGGTGCTTATCGTGGCGCAGCGCCTACTGCACAAAGTTCCGCCCCACAGTCTGCGCCCCAACCAGAAACCTATCCAGCACAGTCAAATAACAACAACAGCGGTGGCGGTATGGGTATGGGCAGTCAGCGGCAAAATAACTACCCGCCACAGCGCAACCAGCAAAATCGCCAGCCACCGCAACACAACTGGCAAAATCCTGATTATGCCCCTAATTATCCCAATTACCCCAACCAAGGTGGCTTGTACGCGCACCCCCCTGGCGCACTGATGGATCGAGGCGACAATCCTACGCCGCCCGCCGCTATGCAGCCGCCTGGAGTGAACAGCAGCGAACAACCCCTGACAGATCGCGGTGGTTTCCCTGATCCGCCGCCCGTGCCGGAAATGCCACCACAGCAGCAATATCCACAAAGCCAGGGCAACACCAACCAATACCCGGCTACGCAAAACTATGGTTACACCGCAGGGGCATCCATTAGCCCGCAAGCCGGCGGTGCTTATTCTGTACCGCCAGTCGCGCCAGGCTTAGACCTCTATGCGGGACAAAAAAACGATCCTCATGCACCGCCCCCACCCCTGCCTCCAGGCAATTGAGTCTATTAAAAAAGTTATCACTTTGTCGTTTCCATGCGCAATGAGCGCATGGTTTTTGTTAGGTAGCGCGGAGTTATCCGCGCCTTCTCTTGCTATCCCTAATTCCTCTCAAAAGGATGTCATTTATGCAATGCAACTCAGTTTACGCTGGAATTTTCTTAGCATTCAGTAGCCTTTCAGCCACCCAAGCTGCGGCTGAGTCAACAGCAGCCGCCCCCACCGCCAGCGGCACAACCTGCGTTGGCTTTGGTCCTCAAACCCCGCGAGACATTGATAATCTCGCCGGCAGCAACAAAACTCAGTTTTCTTTCGCGCCCAGCCACACCGAAATGAACCTGTGCAACCTCCATTTCCATGTCAATGCCGAACATAAAGCACAAGATTTCTCGATTTTAGCCAAAGCCGATGAACACGGACATGGCGGCGGTTACCAATGCGCTATGGGACAATCCTTAACCGAAACAGAATTAAAAGCCCCAGAAAAAAACACTTGTGAAGGCTTAAAACCTGGCGATACCATAGAAGTACATTGGGTTTACACCTCTTGCGCGGTAAAACCTGGAAAAACCCTGGGCGCTTGCTTTTCTGAATCTTGCAAAAGCCCCAATTTTCGCGTTGAAAGCCAAGTGTTCTTAGTAGTCAACGATCCTTCCGCTATGCAATTTAGCCATTTCAACTATGAAGGCGCAGTCATCAACGGTTATCATCAACCCAATGCACTGCCAACCACTACTGGCAAACCCGTTGAATTTCTCGGTTCAACCACCGGTACTGAATTTTCCTCTACGCAATGCTCTCCATACCAAGTGTCCTGGAGCGTTCGCCCACATTGTGCCAAACTCGACATCAATAGCCTAAACCACTGGTGCGAGCACAATGTATTTGAAGAACATCACGCACATGGTGTACGCCCATTAGTAACAGAACCCGCACTCTTGTCTGAAATCAAATAACCCAGGCTGAGTTGATTTAACTGAAACCACCCTGTAGGTCTATAAAACCTGCTCGGTGTTTTCTATTATTTTCAATAGGAATGGTGGATACACTTCGCTTAATCCCATACGCATCAATTTAAGAAAATTGGGAACACCCTATCAATTGATTGCCCAATGGTATCAGGATTTTTTCCCGTTTATTTAACAGACCGCCCTACTGAAAGCGTTTAGACATCGTAGCCGCCAATAGAAAGGGTTTTTTGCTTGCCCTCAAAACGATAGTTGTATTTCCACAACGTGCCGCCTTGCGGTGTGATAAGTAGGGATAAGCCGCCGCTGTCGGACAGCTATTTGCGGCTTGTCCTTATGACTTGGTATTGCGAATTTGTATATCTGTCAGTGACAGAGTGCGCTCCAATCATACGTTGGTTTGCACTTTTGCTGGTTGCTAAAAGCCAACAAAAGCGTTGGGATTGCACTGTACAAAATGATACAAGACGAAACAAGGCTATAGCATAAAAGCCTTATATATTCTTGCTTTATGGGATGGGATTAAACAGGGTGGAATGGATGAGTGGCTCCCTGAGACGGACTCGAACCGCCGACCCAGTGATTAACAGTCACTTGCTCTACCGACTGAGCTATCAGGGAATATTTGAAGCCGCGTATTTTAGTTTTAATCGCTAATGTCTGTCAAGTGTGGGGAATAAATTTTTGTCGCGTAGTTTTTTAGCTAAAATCCGGCATGTTATCGTCCCTGTAGATGTTATACGGATATGTCATCAAATAGTTTTATGATATGCCGACGCCGAGAATTTAGGCTTGTTTGGTTATCATTTATCGGGAAGGGTTGCTTAATATACTAAAATTACTGGGTTTTTATAAATAAAAGTTTATAAAAACCCTACGCTTAACGGTAGTTTTGGCGTAAAACCATTTTTAACGATATGCTTTGAACCACATTCAGGACAATTCATATGTATAGTCGAATTACTGGTTTTTTATACTAAAAAACATAATTATTGAGTAATCTTACTGTATCTCCTTTTTAAGGTTATTGATTGAATCAATTTTTTTTCTAAAATCATTCTTATTGCACCACCACCCTGCCAAGAATTTCTCGCGGCTCCCTCTGGCGGTGCGTTTTTGCAGATAATCCTCGGTCATCGTTGCCGACAGTTTCTTGTTCAAAGCCAGTGCGACCAGTTGGTCTAAAGGGATTTTTTCCCTTTGTGACAGGTCGTGAATGCCTCTGTAAACGGCATCCGGGACGGTGACAGTTAATTCGGTCATGGTAAATCTCCAGTCAATTGCAGAAATTCTTTCGGTGTTAAAACCTGAATGCCAAAGCGAGAGACATTGGGAAAGTCTCTTTTGTTGAAGGTAACGATGCAGTCGGCTTCGGCTTCTACCGCCAGTTCCAACAGAAAATCGTCGTCGGGGTCGGGCAGTTGAGGCCGCCAGAGGTAGAAAATCCGGCGGTGTACGCAGACAGCGCACAGATAATCGAGAAATCCATCAATTTCTTGGTCACTTTCGTATTCGAGCAGCAAGGGCACGGAAATCTTGGCTTGCCAGTCGCCCTCATAAAAATCAACAGTTTGCGCGAACATGCGCGTACAATTGACTGGTTCATGAAATGTTCGAGCTATACCTTCATCACCATAATCAAATGGTGGTATTCAAACTCGCCAGATGCCCATGCAGGGTTGCTAGGAAATTGGCGATCATGATGAGAAACATAATGAGGGCGTTGGACAGGATGATTAAAGGTATATGGTTTTAATTGGTATCCCAGTGTTTTTTCAATATTCTTTGCAGCTTGGTGAGCTTGCCCCGACAGCAAACAGCCGAGCATAGCACCGCTTTTTGAAAAAGGCGCATAGCGACCTGTAAGATAATTATCTTTAATTTCTTTGGTATACGGAGCTATTGCTTTAGGTGTTTTTAAAACTTTGGCTTCTAAAGGCCACATAATTCTTGGGTTTGATATTAAAATAAATGCAATATCGTACATTGGTGGTTGGGCAGGGGCTGGCTTGCGTGTTTCTTCTTCGGTTTCTTCTTTTTCAATATAATAGGGTTCAAAGCCTGTTAAAGACTTTCTAATACGTTCTGGAAAATGCTTTGTAATAGAACGCTCAATATCTTCTGTTGCTTGGGTAATATCAATTTGGCTTAGAATTTCTGCCACCAACAAATCATACCCAGCCCAAACCGCTTCCAACATAGTATGTACTGCGGCTGTTTGGTATTGCGCTACAACCGATGTAAACTCAGATGTTGTAGGCCAGCGTAATTCTGATGGTGTAAAACCGCGATTAGTAAAGCGTTTTCTCATGTGTGCGCTCTTCTTGTCTTGTTTGCTGCCACATCATAATATCTAAAGCTATTTCATCGGCATCTCGCATTGCCATTGAACGTGTCCAATAACGTACTTCATCGGGTTTAGCTATAAATATCGTGGGTATTTTGTGACCGTTTTTCTCTACAACATCAAAAATTCGGATAACTCTACGAAATATAATAGCGTTATCCTGTGTTTTATTTTCAGCCAGATTTTGTAGCTTGGATAATTCACTTGCTAAGTCATCATTATCAAAATATTCTGTTTCAAGCTCTGATGATGATGGAGATTCAAGATGTATTGCAATGAGACGCATAGAAAGATAAGTAGGCTCAATATTTTTTTCAGGGTGAAGAGCCTTTTCTTCAAATATCGTTGCGCTGATTGCTTTATCTTTTCCAAAAGTGGCTTTTAATACTCTAATAAACCAGTCGCAATACTGATTTAGAGAATTTTGGTCAGAGTTGTTTCTGATGGTTTTTTGATATGCGCGAGACTCGGTTGTATCTTTAAATACAGAAAGATTACAGCTTAACATGTCATCTATTAAGGCTGATTCTGGCACTGTTAAATTATATAAATCAGGTGTTGCGTTATCTAAGCTAGGTATATCCGTTATATTCTCTAACAAACTTTTTTCTGGATTTGGACATGGAAGAGATAGAAAAGTTTCCATTGTAATATTTGGACGATAAGTAGCAAATCGTCCACTAGACAGAAACAAATAATAGATAGATACATAGCTGTTTATTCCTAAACATATTGACTCAAGTACAGAATAATTATCTTTGTTATAGTCGGATTACTGAATATTTAAAATAAAAGATATATAAAATCATATGCTTAATAATTATAAAAATATAATTATTGAGTAATCCTACTATACTATGTATAGAAAGATAGCTGTCTGAACATAAGACCCCCTCTTTTTCAGAATCAACCAGAACTGCACGAAATCTACCTATAGATTTCTGCCAACTTTGCTTGACTAAAACTTGAAATGGCTCAAAAGCTGATAAATACTGAGATTCATCGATTTTATTGTGGCATATTGAATTTACATACGGATCATAGTTATTTTCAATTTTTGATGGATAAATTTTAATTGTATTTTCTGGAAATGAATATTCAGTATACATAGGTTTCCCTATGATTTTAGCTGAATGCTTTTTTCTATTTCCTCTAGTTATTCCTCTAGCCTTCAAGACCTTTCCACTATTAAAAAATTGAAGTGGAGTAGGGTATTGACGAAGTTTTTTTAAGAAAGCCAGATCACGACAACCACCCCAAATAAGGGCGGTTAGAGTACTTTCATCTACTGCTTCTATATTCCTAACTTCATGTATAGTAAGATTCCCAAAAAAATGTTTATAATTATCATATATTTTTTCATTT
>DYPD01000123.1 GCA_020720115.1 Thiomargarita sp.
CGCCTTTTATCCATAGCATCTCTAGGTCGAGTCCGGCGGCGGTTTCGCGGTAGTTCTGGGAGTGGCTAAGCGCGGGACTTGTGCTGAGCTTAGTCGAAGCATTAGCCGAATCGCTGCTTGCGCTGAGCGGAGCCGAAGCGTCGGCGGCGTTTGGGCTGACGTAGCCGTCAGCCGCCCCCAGCCCAGCCACGCCCAGGTGTTTAATTCCCCAGTAAGCTGCACTGGCGCCTGTGACTAAGATAAGGCTGATAAGCAGGGCGGGTTGCCAGCGGGGTTTGGGGTTTTTGTCGTTCAGACCTTCCAGGTCACTTCGGCTAGGCTCAGTACAAGTTTTGAAACCTGGAAGGTCTTCGTTTTGTACTTCGTTTCGTCCTCGTGCAGGCGTTCCGCGCTGCATGTCGTCTTTTGCGCTCTGCGCATCGGTGGGCGCAGTGCGCCCCTCGCCCGTGTCGCGTGGAACGCTAGCGCGAGCGGGCGCTTCGCCGCAGGCTCGCTGAATGCAGGTTGCCAGACGCGCCAGTTCATTTTTTTGCTCGGCATAGCGAATCAAGGTAATGGCTTTTTCGATGTGCGCGGTTTTGTCTGCCAAATAAGCTGGCGGCATGTTGAACAGGAAAATAACTTCGGTCAGTTGTTCTGGTAGTAAGTGTTTGAGCTTGTCTAGCAAATCGCTGCGATCAGGAAGCTGTTCCATGGAAATTTTCCGGTTTTAGAGGCGGTTAAATAACTAGGCATTTGATACCATGCTGACGCTGGGAAGGCAACAGCTCCGGTGGCGGATAAGGTGTGTCTTTTCTTATGTTGAGCCTGTCGAAGTGTGCACCGTCATTAAAGTAGGTAGCGGTACAAAGCCTGGTTTTCTGTTCCCTGCATGGGCGATGCACTGGGTCTGCCGAAGTGTCGAGGCTAATTATGTTAAGACGCTTTCATTCACCTACTTATTAGACTTGTTGCGACATAAATCCAGTAAAAATGCGGAGTTTGAGAATATAACTGACTCTAAATTTTTCGGATTTCAGCTAACCCATTGATTTTTCGTAGTCATCAAGCTAAAGTGCTTTTTGTAAGGCATTGATTTTTCTTATTTTATAGGCGCAACAAGTCTATTATGTTAAGACGCTTTCATTCACCTACTTATTTTGTCAAAACCCTTTAGATAGAGGAAAATCATGTACATTGTTTTAGTCGCGTCAGAATGCGCACCGGTGGCGAAAGTCGGTGGATTAGGGGATTTTATTCAGGGACTTGCGAAGGAATTGCAAGCGCGCGGGCATAGGGTTGAGTTGGTTTTGCCGAAATATGACAGCCTCCGCTACGATTTGATGCCGGATTTTCATAAGCTGGAAACGCAAATCTGGTCTCCTTGTTATGAGGAAAATGTGCCCTGTAATCTCTATGCGGGCTCAGTTGAGGGCGTACATTGTTTTTTTCTTGATCCGCAATCGCCGCATCAGTTTTTTAATCGCGGTGCGCTCTATGGGCAACCTGACGACGCCGAACGCTTCGCGTTTTTTTCGCGGGCGGTGTTGGAGTTTTTAATCAGCACTCAGCGCCAGCCGGATATTCTGCATTGTCACGATTGGCAAACCGGACTGATTCCGGTGCTTCTCTATGAAGCTTTTCAAGCTTCTCCGCTGCAACATTCGCGGGCGTGCTTTACTCTGCATAACCTGGGGCATCAAGGGGTTACAGGCGATTATGCGCTGCGTTTGGTGGGCTTAAATCCAGCGGTGCTGATGCGACCGGATCGCTTGAATCATCATGACAATCGCGGCGGCGTTAATTTACTGAAAGGCGGTATCGTTTACGCCAATTTCGTCACTACGGTTTCGCCGCATTATGCCTGGGAAATCCAGAACACTGAATTAGGCATGGGTTTGCAGCCCGTATTGCGCACGCACAGCAATAAATTTGGCGGGGTACTCAATGGCTTGGACTATAGCGTGTGGAATCCTGCAACAGACCCGCTGATCGCGCAACCTTACAACGCCGAGCAGATCGCGGAAAAAAGCCGTAATACTCAAGCGTTGCGTGACAAACTCGGTTTGCAAGCAGCGCACAAACCCATTATTTCCGTCGTCAGCCGTTTAGATTGGCAAAAGGGCGTGGATTTAATGATTCATGCGCTGCGTTTTGCTTTGGCTAACGACAGCCAATTCGTGCTGTTAGGCGCAGCAATGGATAAGGACACCGAACGCAGATTTATCGCTTTACAGGGTGAATTTGCCAATTCTCCAGACTGTCGTTTAGTGCTAGAACACAACGAGGCACTTGCACATTTATTCTATGCAGGAGCTGATTTTATTCTGATTCCCAGCCTGTACGAGCCGTGCGGACTCACGCAATTGATCGCCATGCGCTATGGCACTATTCCCATTGTGCGCAAAACCGGTGGACTGGCAGACACCGTATTTGACGCCAATTATTCCGAGCAGCCTTTTGAACAACGCAACGGCTACAGCTTTGACGAGATGACGCTCCTTAGCCTGGAATCCGCGTTGCGCCGCGCTATCGGCTTGTGGCATGAGTACCCGGATTATTTTCAGCAGCTACGCCTCAATGGGCTACACTGCGATCACTCCTGGGCGGTATCTGGTCAGCATTATGTAAATATCTACGAGCATATTTTAGCAACGGCTTGAACAAAGCCAGGAGCCATCAGCGTAAATATCGGTTAGAAACAATTGCATCATGAAGCCAGCTTGTATGAAGCTACCTGTATATTAGGAAGATTGGAAGGCAGGCAAGAAGGATTGGCGGAAGGCGAAAGACACAAGGCACTGTATAGTTAGATTACTCGATAACTGTGTTTTAATAAAAGTTAAGCATAGGATTTTTATAAATTTAACCAAAAAAATGAAATTGAGCAAATCTATTTGATAATTTAAGTAGTGCTTTTGGTCACGTCGCGCTGCTTGATAAAGTGTTTTTTGCCTTGGACAATGCGGTAGAGGGGCGGGTGATGAACACGCAAAATCATTTGAGCTTGAGTTGTTGAATTTTGGGGCGCGTTGAAGCCATAAGCTGGGTTGATAAATTTAAGCACCAGAGGTACAAAACCAGCGCATAATATAAAAAAACCGGCATGGCTTGATCGCCTGCCGGTTTTTTTGTGGCTGTTTGTAGCGCGGCTAAACAGCTATAGTCGGATTACTGGATTTTTATACTAAAAAATATATGAAATCATATGTTCAATATCTATGAAAACATAGTTATTGAGTAATCTTCCTATAAAACTGAAGCTTGGTTTTTTCTACGGCGTTGGAGCCTGTGCTTTATTGAGAATGTTATCGAATTTGTAGAAGGCTTGGTTTAAGTAAGAAGCAACTGAGTTGATTTCGGTGTCAAACCAGTTTAAACGCAGATTTAGGCTGCATCTTTGTACTTGGTTTTGCAGTTTGCTGAAGTCTGTTGCACGGCGGTTTTCGCGGATGTAGATGAGATGCGGATCGCCGTCAAACATGGATTGGTGACAGGTATTGCAATTGTCGTCGTGCAATTTTTGTCCGTTTTCAATTTCGTTGTCAGCCGCGACAACGCTGCTAAGAGACAAACTGAGCAATAAAGCGAAATAGCGCATATAAATTCCTTTTTGAAGCTGTGTGGACGATTCAATAAGCAATCAACTCGGTCATTCTTGCATATATGCCAGGGTTGAACTGCTGTGGTTGACGATAAAGGGCATTTGAATATAACCGCTACGTTCTATCAAACTGCCGCGCTGGGCTTTAACACTTTGTAATTGTACCCGTCTGGGTAATTGGGTTGTTACTGGCAGGGGTTTAGCTTCGCGCATAAAGTCTGCCCAGACTTTCATTGCGCCCTGACCGCCGCTTAAACCTGTGCTTTGGTTGTCATCCCGCCCGACCCAAGCAACGGCTAAGATGTCACTGCCATAACCAGCAAACCAGCTATCTCGGTAGTTGTTGGTGGTGCCGGTTTTGCCGACGACTTTCAAGGTCTCTGGCAATAATTCTTTGGCGGTGTAGTAGCCTGTGCCGCCGCGCACGGCTTGTTCTAGCGCATAATTGAGCACAAAAATAGGCGCAGAATCAAAGCGTTGCTCGACAGATAGTGCGTAGCGGTTGAGCGGTTTGCCATCATGGGTCAGAACATTGCGAATGGCTCTGAGCGGCACACGAAAACCGCCGCTCGCCAGGGTTTGATACATTTGCGCCACTTCAAAAGGTGTCAGAGAAATACCGCCTAATAGCATGGAGGGATACATATCAAACGGACGCTCGACGCCCATACGAACGAGGGTTTTGCGTATGTTTTCTAGTCCTAATTCAAAGCCTAAATGCACTGTAGCCAGGTTATAAGAATTAGCCAATGCTTTAAAGAGAGGGACTTTCCCGTGTTCTTTATTGGTGTAGTTCTTCGGCTCCCATACTTTGCCGGTTTGTTTGTCTTTCCAAGTAAAAGCGGTGTCATTTAATGAAGAGAGTAATGAATAGTTGCGGCTGTTTTCTAAAGCAGTTAAATAGATGGCGGGTTTGACTAACGAGCCTATCGGACGTACCGCATCCAGCGCACGATTAAAACCCGCATAAGTGGGGTATCTATCACCGACTAGGGCTAACACTTCGCCGTTTTCTGGGCTGGTGACTACTAATGCACCATTGAGCTTGTTACGCATCCGGTGTGCTTGTTCTAATGTTTTAATGCGTTGCACGACGGATTGCTCGGCTTGACGTTGAAAAATAGGGTCAAGGGTGGTGAATATTTGCAAACCTTCAGAACGTAAATCTTCTTCGCGGTAATCTTCGCGCAATTGGCGTCCGACCAAATCAAGGAATGCTGGGTAAGAAGATTTGCTTTGTACGGGTTCTTCTGTAACATTCAATGGCGTGTTTTTAGCGGCATCTAATTCTTCTAAAGAAATAACGCCCTGCTCATACATCACTTTCAATACCAGGTCTCGCCGTTCTAAAGCACGTTCAGGATAGCGACGCGGGTTGTAGCGCGAAGCACCGCGAATTAAACCCACCAGCAGCGCCATTTCTGGTAATTCTAGTTTTTCTAATGGACGATTGAAATAAAACCAGGATGCCATGCCCACGCCGTGAATACCGTGCTCTCCTTGTTGACCCAAGAAAACTTCATTTAAGTAGGCTTGTAAAATATCTTCTTTTCCATAGTGCAATTCCATTAACAATGCCATGAGTGCTTCATTGACTTTACGTTTTAGAGTACGCTCGGAAGATAAGTAATGGTTCTTAATCAATTGCTGCGTTAGGGTGCTGCCGCCTTGTACCCAAGCACCGGCTTTTAGATTCGCTAATGCAGCGCGTGTGAGCGCCCGCAGGCTGATGCCATGATGTGCGTAAAAATCCCGATCTTCCATAGAGATCAAAGCATTAATCAAGGTTTCTGGGACTTCTTTGAGGCTGACTAGAATGCGATCTTCGTTATGCGTGGGGTAGATTTTACCAATTAGAGCTGGGTCTAAACGCAGCAGTGCAACCTGGTTGCGCTGATCGAGATCAAGTATGTACTGAATGCTATCGTCTTTAAAATGCAGGCGTACTCTACGCGCTGCTTCAGGGGTATCCCAAAATTGAAAAGCACGAGCGTAGATATAGAGGTCATGTTCTTTTAGAAAATAATCGCCGGGCTGTTGCAGACTTTTGCCTTTGCTGTACCCTGCTGCGTCGAGTTCTGCAACCAGATCATCGCTTTTGATTGGCATCGCCGGATATAATTCTAGCGGACGCGCATACACCCGTGCGGGCAAAGCCCAACGCTGTCCGTTAAATTGTTCGCGCACTTCAACATCCACTGAAATGGTGTAGGACATGATAGGCACGAGCAACAAGGATAAAATCAACCAGCGCAGGCGGAATAGAAAAAAGCGTGGAGGAGGCTTGGCAACCGCAGGTTGTTTGCTTAACTGACTGCGACGTTTGTAATTTCTATCGCTCATACTATTGACCGTGTTCTTTAAGTTGGTTATTCAGCAGGGTAGTGACGGCATAGGTTTGCTGGCAATGATCAGCACGTTGTTTGAGACCTCATGCCGAACCTTACAAAAAAATTTAATCTTTATTTATCAACCTATTATAAAAAACACCTCAGCATGTGCTTGAGTATCTGTGCTTTGCGCTTTGATAATACACAAATCTTTAGCGAAAACCTATAGCCGGATACCAATATTTAAGCATTTTCTTAACCAACTATAGGCGTCTATTCCGGCAAAATTTCATTGCTTTGCATTGCCACCATTGCCCGCGCCAGTCGCAGGCAATTGAGCCGCTTTGTTTAGTGATAGCGTAACTCTATGAAATAGCTGCGCCCGGGCATTTGATAGTGGTAAACGCTGCTGTACTCCTTGTTTAAGAGATTCTCAAAGCGCGTACAGAACGTCCAATGCGAATCTAGGGTGCGCTCCCAGCGCAGATTAACAATGCCGTAACCTGGCAAACGGCGCTGGTTGGCGCGATCATCATAGCGGTGTTCCTGTGCCAGAATTTGCAAAGTTGCTTTCGACTGCGCCAGGGTTTCGCTGATTTCCAGATTAAAGGTTAAGGGCGAACGCCGCGCCAATTCTTTCTGCGTGGCATCGTCTTTAGCTTCTAACCAAGTGATTTGGCTGCTAATGTCTAAACCAGAAACAGTGCGCCAGGCAGCGGAAAATTCTGCGCCCTGAATAGTTGCCGCGTCTACATTGTCCACAGCAAAAGCGCCAGTGGCGCTATCAAAACCTATGCTGATGAGGTCTTCAATGTTGGTTTGGTACAGGCTGAAACGCCATTGGTAAGCGGTTTGTGTTTGGCTTAAACCCAGCTCTAGGCTATGAGAGCTTTCCGGCTTTAACTTGGGATTGCTAAAGCCAGGATAATACAAGTCATTGAAAGTCGGAGCGGCGAATGCCGTGCCATAGCTCAAAAATGCGTGCAATTGCTCGGCTAACGTCAGCCCCAACGCCAGATTACCGGTCGTGTGTTCGCTAAATTGTTCATTATCCTCTTGGCGCACCGCAGCTTGCAGATTCCATTGCGCTCCCAAATACTGATATTGCGCGTAATAGCCTTGATTATCGCGGCTATCGAACAGATAAGCCGTGCTGCTGTCCACCTGATCTTGGCTAAAGTCATAACCCACAATGACATCATGCGCCTCTCCCAACCGCCACTGATTCTGCCAATGCCATTGATTGCGCTGGGTATCAAACACCGAATGCCCCATGTTATTGCCAAAATTATCCGCATTATCCTGCGCTTCACTGTAGCTTAACTGCATCAACCAATGCGTACTCAACTGCCAATCCGCATCCAGACCCCAAAGCTGTTGCACATAATCCACTTCATTTTGCAACGAAGAATCATAAGCACTGTGCCCCTCGCTACGCAGCGCATGAGCATTCAAACGCACACCCGGCGACCACTGATGCGTCAAGCGCGTACTAAAACTGCGATTATCATAACCATCATCATCCGGCTCAAGGGTAAAACACCCGCTGCTCATATCCCCAAGACACGCATTAAAGCCTTGAGAATCCAACTGGCTCGCCGACAAAAAATAACGGCTACGCTGGCTGCCCCCGCTGTGCGAAACCCCGACAGAATAAGTCTCATCCGTTCCATAGCCCAAATACCCCTGCCAAGGCGTCGCTTGCCCAGCACGAGTAAAAATCTGCACCACCCCACCCAGCGCCTCAGCCCCATACAAACCCGAACGCGGACCCCGCACCACCTCAATGCGCTCAATACTATCCAACGGCAACCAATGCAGCGACGCATTACCCAAAGTCGGCGAACCCACTTTTACCCCATCAATCAACACCAGCACATGGTCAGAATTAGTACCGCGCATAAACAAAGAAGCCGGTTGCCCCAAGCCGCCATTACTCACAAAATCCACCCCGGGCAAGCCACGCAATAACTCTGGCAAGCTCAGCGCTTGTTTTTGTTCAATCGCTTGGCGATCCAACACAGTCACAGACGCCAACGCCTCATCTGCCGTTTGCGCACTGCGCGTAGCAGTCACCAGCACAGAAGGAAGCTGCTGAGTAGCAAAAGCCATAGAAGGCAACAAGCCGCTCAACAGGCAACCGCCAACTCCAAGATTTTTCAGGAAAAAATTTTGATTATTCAAGCGAAAAGCTCCAGTTCAACAAAAAAACGCCGGAAAGACACGCGGTAGGAACTGGCAACTATTCTCGAATTTCGCGGGAGATAAAAACAGACGCAAGCCCCTGTTTATTTTAACAAACATGGGCTTGCGTAGCAAAACAGCGGAAACACCGAGAAAAGCAGGCAGCCCACCGCGACCTGTTTTTTCATTACTCAGGCCGGTCTCCGGGCTACAGACACCGCCCCTGTCGCCTTCCCAAATCTTTGGATTCAGTGGCTTTTTGACAAGAGTATCGCCTGTTTACCGTTGCGGGGGCAGCGCCGGTTTTGCACCGGCTTCCCGTTTAACACCCGACTGTTTTACCAGTCAAGTTGCACCTGAGAATGCAAAAGCGGCATTTTAACAGCAATCACCTTGAAATGCCGGAAAGCTTAAAGGCGCAGATTCATTGCCCTTAAAGCGATAGCGCATCCACCAAAATCCACCGTATTCCACGCGGATGTGTGGTGGTCATGGTGGAATACGGCGCGAAAAGATGCGCTTATTCCACCCTACCGGGCTTGTTCGATTTCGGAAAGGAATGCTATACTATAGTTAGCAAAAAAAGGATATATTACTAATGAAGGCAATTACTCTTTTCTCATCTGCTGGTATTGGCGACCTTGCGCTTAAAAAGCATGGTATTGAAATTTTGGTAGCGAATGAAATTGTCGAATCGCGCGTCGCCTTACACAGACAAAATTTTCCCGAAACAGAAATGATTCAGGGTGATATTTGGACAATGCAAGAAAAAATTGTAGCGAAAACTTTAGAGCGTCTGCAAAGTGATGAATTAGATTTTGTGTTTGCAACACCTCCCTGTCAGGGTATGTCTAAAAATGGACAAGGAAAGCTATTGCGTGGAATCCGTGATGGATTAAAACCAAAACTTGATGAGCGTAATCAATTGATTATCCCTACTCTTAAAATCATTAAGAAACTTAATCCGAGAACAGTTTTTTTTGAAAATGTTCCAGAAATGATTTTTACTATGATTTTGGATGAGGGTGGGCAGCCAGTAAATATCATTGACTACATTGAAAGAGAATTAGGAAACGAATATGTAGGGAAGCCCGAATTTGTGCAATTTGCAGATTATGGTATTCCTCAACGCCGTTCTCGGTTGATAACCATTTATTCAAGAGAAAAAAAATTAAAACGATATTTTTCTCAAAGTAAAAGTTTTATTCCAGAAAAGACTCATTCCAGCGAGCCAAATAAAAAATTAAAGTCTTGGGTAACTGTACGAGATGCTATAGGAAATTTACCGCCTTTGGATGGTAAAAACAAAAAATTGGCAACTTCAGATATACCGTTTCATCGAGTATCAGTTCTTGACCCTAAAAAATATATTTGGATTTCAAATACACCTCCTGAAAAAGGTGCTTTTGATAATCAGTGTATTAATCCAAAATGCGGGTATCAAGGCAACTTAACTCATGGTTCATCAAAAGACCATGATGGAATTAATAGAGCAAATGGACACACCCCGTTATATTGCGAAAAATGCGGTGAAATTTTGCCTCGACCTTATACCGTTGAAAAAGATGGCAGTAAAAGAATTATGGCAGGCTATACCAGCGCATATAAAAGAATGAGTTGGAGTTTGCCTGCTCCAACTCTAACAACTAATCTTTCTTATCCAAGTAGTGACCATAAAGTTCATCCAGAGCAAAACCGTGTTTTGTCTCTTTACGAAGCCTTTCTAATTCACACACTTAACGAATTTAATTATGAGTGGCGTTTCAAAGATGATGGACAAGTTCCTGATACTGTAATTGCCGAAGTTATCGGGGAAAGCATCCCGCCAAAAGGAATTTATTTAATCATTGAACATCTTTTGAATGTTTTTTATAACCATGAAATTAAGTTACCTAGCGAATATCAATTAAGTTTGCTCGATTATAGCGGTTGAAAAAATCGGCATACCTTGAATCATTGATTACAGCAATCCAATTTTCATACATTTTGTAAATCCCTGTTCGCGCCATGATTGAAACGCTTGTTGTTCTACCTCCGCCCTCTTTGGGTTGAACAATTTTTCCCCAATCATTTTCAGTCAGATTTCCACTATAAAACAGCCCACAGATAACAGGCTTTTCTTTTACAAAATCCCAATATATACCAATCAGATTATTTGTTTCTCGGTGATGTGCTTTCCAATCATATGCTTTAGTAAACTTAATTCTTTCATCACCTATTTCTGGTTTTCTCAATCCTTTTTTACTAAGTACTGCTGGAGTCGGAACGCTGCCGATGGTTGCTTTAACTTCAATCCCGCCAGTTTCAAAGCCACTAAACGGGCTTTTATCTTGGTTGTTGTTGGCTAATTTTTCCCAAAGTGCCTTGCCTTCTTTTGTCATGATTAGCAAATCTGGGTAGCCGTCTTGATGTGGATTCTTCACCAGTTTTCCATTTGCAGATTTAACAAGAGAACTTACAAACATTTCGCCTACAAACGCACTCAGATTTCTCATCCCCAATATTCCAAACAAATATGGAACAATTTCTTTTATTTCATCCATATTTTTATTTGTTCTTGCCAATGCAGTTTTGAAAATATCCAAATCTAAAAACAAATTTTCTGATTTACCAGTTACGGTTACGCCTTTAATTTTGTTATAAACATAGTCTGTGTCAGTAGTCATATCAAAGTCCCTTTGTTAAGTCTGAAATAGATATTTCCAAAGCCTGAGCAACTTTGTAAATATTTGAAAGCGTGATGTTTTTTTCAGCCCTTTCAATCATTCCAATATAAGTACGATGAACGCCTGCTTTAGCGGCAAGTTCTTCTTGTGAAAGATTTTGCTTTAATCTTTCTTCCCGTACTTTCTGACCAAATTTTTTTAGAATTGTTTTGTTCATGACTCACCTGAAAGTTGTAGGCAGTATAAATATAGTGCCAACTTTAATTCTACATACTATAATTAGCAGCATAATGTGTTCTATGGTTTATAATCGCTCTTTAGCCACGCACTGAGGTTGTAAAAACTGGGTAGTATGTTAGCCCGCGTAGGGTGGATGAGGCGCGTCTGTTTGCGCCTTATCCGCCGTGATGGAACCTCCATAATGTCGCATACTTTGACAAGCTCGGCACAAGTGACGCTATCACTTATGCGACCTACGCAAGCTGCGCATCCGGCGGGAAGAAGAAATGCCGGTGTATGAGCGGCTGGGGGATGTG
>DYPD01000124.1 GCA_020720115.1 Thiomargarita sp.
CATCGCAGACGTCATGAGGGATAAAATGACGCGGGCTTAAGTTGATGCGTATGGGGTGGATTTTCGGGATGCGGTGTTGGTGGGGGCGGATTTTAGTGGGGCGAAGATTGGTGGACGACTGCGATCACGCTTAGTGTTGTGGCTAGGAATTTCGTTGATTGGTATTATTCTAGGATTTATATTGGTTTTTGGGCCGTTCTTTTTTGCAGCAACATTAATTGGTGCCGCTGAAAAAATTAACTGGAGAGTAGATGCCCGTTTGGGCGGTATCAGCGCACTGACATTTTATTTGCCTCTGTTTCTGGTCTTATTTTGGAGTGTGCGACAAGGCCGCTTCTGGCCTATGCTAGTACCTGTCACCGGACTTTGTGTTGTCGCTGTTGCTGTTGCTGGTCCTGGCGTTGTTGCTGGCGCTGTCGTTGCCGGCCGCTATTGCTGTCAGTGGAGTTGCTGCTAGCGCTGCTACTGTTGCTGGCACTGGTGTTGGCATTACCACCATCACTATCGCTATATTTGGCGCTTTTGCTTTCGTCACCCCTATTGCATTCATTAGCGCCCTTGCTGGTAGTCGCATAAGTACTGGCGAAAAAGCTTATTTGATTGCATTTATGCTCGTTACCAGCGGGTTGTTTCTACTCTTTGCAGCTTATATCGCCTCACGCGCCCGCCACGAAGACCCGCAATTCCTCTCGCAATGTCGTTTCGGTGTTATGTTGGCTGCTTTCGGTGGCACCCATTTCATCGGTGCAAATCTCAGCGGCGCAATATTCACCAGTGCGCAATTAAAAAACACCCGCCTCGCCGGAGCGATTCTTGAGCGCATAGTATTCCGCGACGCCAAAGGCTTAAAAGAAGCCCACACCGGAAAAACCATCCTCCGCGAGCCCAAAATCCGTGAACTTCTCGTCACCGGTCAAGGCGCAAACAACGACTACTCCCACGCCGACCTGCACGGCGCATACCTCGATAAAGCCGACCTGCGCAAAGCCAAACTCAACTTCGCCGACCTCAGCGGTGCCAGCCTGCGCGGCGCGGACTTAAGCAACGCCGACCTCAGCCAAGCGCAATGCGTGGGCGCGGACTTCAGCGGAGCGATACTCACCGGCGCGTGTCTGGAAGCTTGGAACATCGACAGCACCACCGTGCTGCAAGACGCGCGAGCCGATTACGTCTATCTACTGAAAAACCAACAAGAGCGCCGCCCCGCCAGCGGCAAATTCGCGCCTGGCGAGTTCACTAAATTCTTCCAGGAAGTGCTGGACACGGTAGACCTGATTTTCCGTGAAGGCATGGACTGGAAAGCCTTTCTGATTTCCTTGCACAATCTCAAAGTGGCGGTGGGCGACAGTGAAATCACCGTGCAGAGCATCGAAAACAAAGGCGACAACACCTTCGTGGTGCGCCTCAAAGTCCCGCCGGAAATTGACAAAGCCGCCATCCACGAACAATTCCGCCAGGACTACGAACACCAACTGGCGCTGCTGGAAACCCGCTACAAAGCTGAACTGGCAGGCAAAGACGAAGTTATTAACAAACTTATCGGTGAGCATAGATATGCAAGCAGTAATTTAATGCAAATCATCCGCTATCAGGCAGAACAACCTTTAACAACCATCATCACGGAGCAAAACACCATGAGCATATTCGACCAGCGCGGACAAAAAGTTGACACTCAACACAACGTAGCCGGTGACAACATCGACTTTGCCGGCGCAAGCATTACAGGTTCAAACCTCAACATCAAATCCACACTCACCAACGTCACCCAAACCATCGGCGCATTGCCAAATACTGGCGCGGAAGAAAAAGCCAGGCTGGAAGAGTTGCTAAAGCAGCTTGCCGAAGCCTTACAGCAAGTGCCGCCGAAAGAGGCTGAGCGCATCACTACACTGCTTGACCGCACGCTGGAAGACGCCAAGAGCGGCGATAAATCCATGTTTCAGATCGGCGCTGAGGGTTTGCAAAAAGCCACCGAAGCGGTGGCGAGCGTTGTGCCGAGGGTGGGGGAAGTTGTGCAGCAGATGCTTGCGTTGTTGGGTGCTTAGAGTCTTAGGTTTTCAGCAGAAATTTACAGGCAAATGCGCTAGTTGCTGGAGTTTTGGAGTGGATATTTAAGGTGTTAAAAACCCGATAGCGCTTTAAGCGCTATCGGGTTTTTGCTTTAGTGTATTTGCTGTGGCTGTAGGGACGGCAAGCCGTCAGCCGGACGTCCAGTTCGGCGTTCTTCTTCGGTGGCTTCACGCACGTCCATGACCTTGACATGAAAGGTCACGGTTTGTCCGGCTAAAGGATGATTCCCATCCAGCGTCACTGTTCCGGCTTCAACATCCACTTTAGAGACTACAAAGCTTTTCACTTCGCCTTGCTCATTTTGAAATTGCGCTTCAGCCCCTAGATGACGGTAATCGGGTGGCACATTTTCTAAAGCATCGGTAAAGGTGAGTTCTTCTAAATGCAGACCAAAGGCTTCTTCTGGCGTTAAACTAAGGGTGACAGCATCTCCTTGAGTTTTACCTTCCAAGGCTTTTTCTAATGCCAGCAATAATCCTACATCAGAACCTTGAATATAGGAAACCGGCACGTCAGAGACTTCAAAGAAATCTTGCTTGCTGTCTTTGATTGAATAAGTCACATAGACCACTTTACCTTTACTGATGTTTAATTGAGTCATGAAAAATACGCCTAAATATGCAATGTTTCTCTATTAAAGAAAGTGAAATTAAAATGGGAAAAATCAACAGCCCGGCTTAATTGCTGGGGGCGCGTTTAGCGCCGACTTTTTCGAGCTTGGCTAAATACTCTGTCCATAAGGTATCTTGGTTTTGGCTTAAATAATACAACCATTCCCAAGAATAAATGCCGGTATCATGTCCATCATCAAAGCGTAGCAAAACCGCGTAAGTGCCGACGGGTTCTATACCCTGAATTTCTACATCTGCTTTGCCTACTTGAAGCACGGCTTGATCGTCTGAATGACCGCGCACTTCAGCCGATGGGGAATACACGCGCAAGTATTCGGCGGTTAAATGATAGCTTTCAGCCGTGTCAAAGCTGATGGATAAAACTTTAGTTTGTTTGTGATATTCAATCTCGGTAGGGATTGGCGTGGAATGAGCCATGAAAGTTCCTCGTTGTTAAGGGTGTGCTGTTGTTGGTCTGGTGTTTGGGGGCAAGCAAAAAATAATCAATGCTGGCTTGTTCAGCGGCTTATTGGGTTCGGTTCTGTAACGCCGCACAGTTCGCGCAGCAGAGTGGTGGCATAACTACCTGAATCCAAATAAAAACTTAACTCTAAACTCTGTTTATCTTGCCATTGCCAAACGAGTGATTGCACCAGTAGGCGCAAAGCGCGGCGTTCTTGTTTTAGGTCGGCTGCTGCTAGTCCTTGGGTAAACTGCGGATAAGCGCCTACGATGCGGTTTTCCAGGGCTAATACGGTTTCTGTTGCCAGGGATTCGCCTGCGCCCCATAAGCAGCCAGTGGGGTGAATGTCGCCAGAGCTGAGGCGGGCGGCGAGGGCTGGGTCTTGCGGGTCGGCGCAAAATACGCTGTGGCAGCCGTTGAGTTGCAGCACCTCGCCAGGCAGTATTTGCTGCCAACTCTGGTTGGCAACGCGCTCAGAAAGGATTTGGTTAAACAGAAAACTACGGGCGGCAGACAAATACAGGCTGCGCTCCTCGCGTTTAGCCCTAAGCTGTCCGGCAAACAGTGCGGCGGCTTTTTCCAGATTGCCGCCGCCGTGTCCGAAGCGTTGCTCGCCAAAATAATTGGGTACGCCCTGTTGTTGGATGCGCTGCAAACGCTGTTCAAGTTCGGCTGGATCGCCCTGCACTTCGCGTAGCAGCAGCTTGAAGCGATTGCCTTGCAAAGCGCCGCGTCGTAGTTTGCGCGGATGACGCGCTACGGCTAACACCTGCACTTCGGCGTTATTGAGTTGCTGCCAATCGGGTTCAGGCTGTTTGGCGGCGGGTTTGAGGCTAAACCATTGCGTGGTCAGGGCGTGGCGATCTTTGAGTCCGGCGAAGCTGACATCTACGGGTTTGACCCCAGCAAATTTGACCAGTTGCCGTGCTAACCATTCGGTGTTGGTGTTGCGCTTACGCAGTTGCAGCCAAATGTGATCGCCCGTACCATCAGGCTGCAAACCCAGGTCTTCATCTACTTGGAAATCTTCGGGTTGTTGGCGGAAAATGGCTTGGGCGCTGGGTTTGCCTAACGCATAGGCAAGATCGTTGAGCGGGGGATACATGAATGTCCTATTGTTGTGTGCAAAGCCGACTTTTGAATTTATAGTAGGATTACTCAATAATTATATTTTTATAATTATTAAGCATATGATTTTATATATCTTTTATTTTAAATATTCAGTAATCCGACTATAACAGCCCCGTTTGGCGATGCCAAGCCTTTTAATCCTTAAATCGCTCGAACTTAAAAAGTAAGGCTTAAACATGGATATTTATTTGGTGGGTGGTGCAGTCCGTGATCAATTATTGGGATTGGCGGTGCAGGAACGTGACTGGGTGGTGGTGGGTAGCACGCCAGAAGCCATGCACGCCTTGGGCTATCAGCCGGTAGGGAAGGATTTTCCGGTGTTTTTGCACCCACACACGCACGAGGAATATGCGTTGGCGCGTACTGAGCGCAAAACGGCGGCGGGTTACAAGGGCTTTGTGGTTCACGCCGATTCCCAGGTGAGTTTGGAGGAGGACTTACAGCGGCGCGATCTGACGATTAACGCCATTGCGCAAAGTGCTGAGGGGACGCTCATTGATCCTTTTAACGGACAAGAAGATTTGCGCTTAGGTTTGTTGCGCCATGTGTCTCCGGCTTTTGTCGAGGACCCGGTGCGCATTTTGCGCGTGGCGCGTTTTGCAGCGCGTTTTGCAAGTTTGGGATTTCGCGTGGCGCACTCGACTCATGCGCTGATGAAAACGATGGTGGCAAACGGCGAGGTGGACGCTTTAGTGCCGGAGCGTGTGTGGAAAGAGTTGTCGCGGGCATTGCTCAGTCCGCACCCAGAAAAGTTTTTTACCGTGTTGCAAGCCTGTGGTGCGCTGGAGCGCGTGGCGCCGCCGCTGGCGTGTTTGTTTACTGCTGCGCAAGGCGCCAGACATCAAGCCCATGCGCTGGTGCCGGCGGTGGAAGATTTGCAGCAAGCTGTTTGGCATAGCGGCGATCCGCGAGTGCGTTTTGCGGCTTTTTTGCGGCGTTTGCCCGCACATGCAGTCAATGCGCTTTGCCAACAATTGCGCGTTCCCAATGATTACGCAGAATTGGCGCTCTTGACTGTGCAACATTTATCTACTGCGCAGGCAGTAGATAGCTTGGAAGCGGAGGCGCTTTTGCAGTTCCTAGAACAGCTGGATGCGTTCCGACGCGAGGCGCGTTTTGCCTTGTTTGTGCAGACTTTAGCGGCGTTAGCACCAGACGCTCAAGCGGCTGTGCGCTGCTTGCAACAGGCGTTGCAAGTCGCTGTTGCCGTGCAAGCGCGTCAGTTTGTTGAGCAGGGTTTGCAAGGCACGGCGATTAAAGCCGCATTGCACAGCGCACGAGCGCAAGCGATTGCAGCTTGTCATCAAATGTCAACTTAGCCGCTCAAGTTCTTCTATAATGCGTTTATGCACCCAACCGATCTGCTTCCTTGGCATTCCCCTTTATGGGACACACTCCAACCTGCCCGCCGCGCTCAACGTATGCCACACGCCCTGTTGCTCAGTGGTGTGCGCGGCATGGGCAAGCTGCAATTTGCACAGCGTTTAATTTGGGCACTGTTGTGCGAACAGCCTGACGCTGATGGCGTTCCTTGTGAGCACTGTAAAGCCTGTCATTTGTTGCACGCGGATACGCATCCTGATTTTTTGAACCTGACGCCAGAAGCCGAAGGTAAAGCCATCAAGGTGGATCAAATCCGTGCATTACAGGGCTTTACCAGCCTGACCGCCAATTACGGGCGGCATCATGTGATTCTTCTACATCCGGCTGAAGCCATGAATGTCAATGCGGCGAATAGCTTGTTGAAATTATTGGAAGAACCGCCGCCGGATACGCTGCTGATTTTGCTCAGTCATCAACCCCAAGCCTTGTTGCCAACCATCCGCAGCCGCTGTCAGCAGCTTGACTTCAATCGTCCCGACTTGCAGGTGAGCCGCGCTTGGCTCATGGCGCAGTTGCCCGACGCCAGCGCTCACCCGGATTTGCTGTTGAATTTGCAGGCACAAGCGCCGCTGGCGGCGTTGCGTATGGCAAGCCAAATGCAGCAACGTCGGCAAGCTTTTGAGGCTTGGCAGGCTTTGTTGGATAGGCGTCAGGACCCGCTAGAAGTGGCGGCGATTTGGTTGGAATTGGGCTGTGCCAATAGCCTTGAATGGTTGCTCAGTTGGACTATGGATTTATTGCGTTATCACAGCACTCAGGATGCGAATACCTTGCAAAATACGGATTTACAAGCGACTTTGTGCAGTGTTAGCTGGCGTTTTCGCCCGCGCTTGTTGTTTAGCTTGCTGCAAGAACAACAGCAGCATCGGCAATTATTGCTGCGCAGTACGAGCGTAAAGCCGCAAAGTTTACTCGAAGATGTGGCGTTATCTTGGTTGGAAAAAATCACTTGATGTTCTGCTTAAATGCTTAATTTCCATAAGTTAAAAAACATTGTGCCCCTTAAAAACCGCTTATTGAATTGCCTTCAAATCAAACTTGCCGTTGGACTCTACGCCCTTGCGCTCTATCTGCTGTCGCCTTTAGCGCAGGCAAACAGCAATCCTACCTTTCGCAGTTCTGCTTCCTGGTTGGCGCTCACTTTGTTGGTGCTGTTGGTGGGGTTACTGTATCGGGGGTTTTGGCAGCATTGGGGGCGCTGTGCGCACGCTGAACAAGCCGCCGCATCTGATGCTGACAGACTGACGCACAGTATTGCTAAACGCCTTGCCGAGCAGGATTTTGCCTGTGCAATGCAGTTTAGTTTGCAAGCTATGGGCGTGCAGATGCAGGTAGAACGCTGCTATGTGCTGGAATATTACGCAGCGCAACAGCAATTCAAAATGACGCATGAGTGGTGTGCGCCACAGACGCAGTCAATGCTTACCGAGTGGAAAACACTGGCGCTACACACCGCAGAGTATGCCTATTTGCACCATCCGCTGTTGGCGGGCGCTGTGATGCAATGCTTGCATTTAAACGAGTTACCCGACTCAGCGGCGCCAGTAAAAACGCTCTTGCAAGCGCAAGGCGTGCAAGCCCTGCTGCTGATTCCCATTCGTTTGGCAGGGCAAACCATTGCCTGCTTAGGGTTAGACAGCGAACAGCCGCGCCAGTCTTGGCAGGCAAAAGACATTAGGCTGCTGCGTCATCTGGCGCATTTATTCGCACTAGGCTGGTCGGTACAACGCACCCACCAAACCTTACGCGACAACGAATGGCGCTTAAGAGAAACGCAGCGTATCGGGCAAATTGGGCATTTTATCTGGGATATAAATCACGAAAATCGCGGTTATTGGTCTGAGCAGATTTATCATATCTGTGGTTTGTCTCCACAAGCCGCCGCGCAACTGGGCAATCCGCTCCTGCGCCAAATGGAAGCCACAGATCGCTTGAGTTTGCAAGAAGCTGTCTTACAAGCCATGCAAACGCGGCAAGCCGCAGAATGTGAAATCCGCTTGCGCCAGCCTGATGCAACTGTGCGCTATGTGGCGCTATACCTAGAGTTGCAATATGACGAACGCGGCGATCCGGTGCGTTTAGCCGGAGCGGTGGTGGATTTGACTGAGCGTAAATTAACCGAACGCACCTTACAACAAGCTCGCGCCGAAGCACAACAAGCCAATCAATTCAAAAGCGAATTTTTGGCGAACATGAGCCACGAAATCCGCACACCGCTCAACACCATTATCGGTCTTTCTCATTTAGCCCTGCACACGAAATTAGAGGCTAAACAAAGCGCCTACTTGCACACAATTCGCGCTTCTGCTTACCAGCTCTTTAACCGCTTGAGCGACTTACTGCTGCTGACCCAAGCAGAAACCGATAAGTTGATATTAGAACGCGTTGACTTTCATTTACAAAAAACCCTAGACACTTTAATTCACGCCATGCGCAGCAAAGCGCAAGATAAAGGCGTAGAAATCCATTATGCCTGTGTAGACAAAATGCCCACCTATTTACTGGGCGACGCGCTCAAACTAGGACAAATACTGCATTACTTACTGGACAATGCCATTCGCATGAGTCACTCAGGACAGGTGCATTTACAGATTAGCCGTGCCTCTGCACAGGCAAACCCGCTCAATGAGTCACAAATCCCAGTGCGTTTTGTGGTTTATGATGAAGGTATTAATACGCTTGCCTGGCACACGACTTCAGCAGATTCATCCCAGATTCAACTCATGCCTGCTTTTTCCAGCAACTTGCTCAGCTTAAACTTAAGCAAGTATCTCATTGAAATGATGGATGGCAGCATAGAAACCTACAGCGCTCAATCTGAAGGCAGTTGTTTTTCTTTTGTTCTATGCTTTGAAATAGCCAACAATGCAGAGCCAAGCACAGAACACCCTTTAGCCGCTCTACTACCGCACAATGACGATGCTGCGCTACCCAGCATTGCTGCCTTTCATCAGCAAGCGCAAGCCTATGCGCTACCTGCCGCGCATGTTTTGGTGGTAGAGGATGACGCGGGCAATTTGCAAGTTTTAGAAGAGTTTCTGTGCGCTGCTGGATTGCGCGTCAGTACCGCACGCAACGGTAAAGAAGCCTTGAGTGCTGTTGCGGAAAATACATTTGACTTGATTTTTATGGATATAGAAATGCCTTTTTTGGACGGTTTTCAAGTCACAGAACACATTCGCAACGATCTGCGTTTTAGTCGTATCCCCATTATCGCCCTGACCGCTTATGCGTTGCCGGAAGATGTGGAAAAATGTTTAGCCGTCGGCATGAATGACCATTGTGCCAAGCCTTTCAGCCCTGCTACCTTGTTACAGGTGTTAGTCGCCTGGCTTCTACCCACACCTGAGCCGCATAAACCGCCCAAATCTTTTACGCCAGAGGATAAAACCATGACCACCGAAGACCCCATGATTTTCAATAAAGAACTTGCCTTGCAACGTATGTTAGGTAAACAAGCCATTTTAGAAAAAATGTGCCGTTTGTTTCTGACCGAACATGCGCAAGACCTCAATAAACTCGAAACCGCTCTCCAACAGCAGCAAATGCCCCAAGCGCAAGCCCTCGTCCATTCACTCAAAGGCTTGAGCGGCAGCTTAGGCGCTGAGGCTTTACAAGCGGCAGCGAGCCGTCTTGAAACCGCCGCCCGTGCCGGCGAACTCAGCACTGACAGCGCCCTCTGGCAAGATTTTCAACAGATATTCCAAGCCACTTTGAGCAGCTTTCAAGACCTTATTCACAACGATGCCTGAGCCGCGCCTTTTTGTCGTTGCGGGTGTGCTGGAAAACGCACAGGGCGACATTTGCCTCGCACAGCGTCCAGCACATGCACACCAGGGCGGCCTGTGGGAATTTCCAGGCGGCAAGCGCGAACCTGGAGAAACAGCCTTTGCAGCATTGCAGCGGGAATTTGCTGAAGAACTTGGTGTACAAATCGTCCAAGCGCGCCCTTTAATCCACTTACAGCATGATTATCCTGACAAAAGCATCCTGCTTGACGTGTGGCGCATACAGACATGGCAGGGCAAACCCTGGGGCAAAGAAGGGCAGGTGGTGCGTTGGGTAGCTAAAGCGGATTTGCGCAAACTCGCCTTTCCAGCCGCCAATCAAGCCATTATCCGCGCCGTAGAATTGCCCGATCAGTATTTGATTACGCCCGAACCCAGCGCAGCAGACAAGGCAAACACCGCCTTTTTGCAGGCGCTAGACAACAGCCTGCAAGCGGGCATACAACTGCTGCAATTACGCGCCAAGCAACTCAGCGCCGACGCCTACGCCCGCTTGACACAGCAGGTACTCCGCCAGTGTCAACCCTATGCCGCTCAACTCCTACTCAACGCCGCTCAAGCCACCCCCGCGCAAGTTATCGCTCGGGGCGCTCAAGGCTTGCAACTGACCAGCACCGCCCTGCACCGCTACAGCAAGCGCCCCCTGCCAACGGAATACTGGCTTGCCGCCTCCTGCCACACCCTAGCAGACCTCCAACAAGCCGAGCGCGTCGGCACAGACTTTATCCTACTCTCGCCCGTCGCCATTACCGCTTCACACCCAGACAGCCCGCCGCTGGGCTGGGACAGATTCCAACAGTTAGCCCAACAAGCGCATTGCCCCGTGTACGCGCTCGGCGGAATGCACCCCGCAGACCGAGCGCAAGCGCAAGCCTGCGGTGGACAAGGCATTGCCGCCATCCGCAGCCTATGGCGTGAAGCATCGCTTTAGCTGCTCACTCATCCCCGCTGTAAAACTGCGGCCAGTGGCGTTTCACCACCGGACTCTCGCTTGCCAACGCATGACAAGTATTCAAAATCAACGGCTTATTGTCTTCATGCCGAATACTGTCGGCAAATTTCTCGGTTTGCTCACGAGTCGCGGTATAAATCGTCTGATAAGCCGTCGTCGCCACTGGCGACAGCAGCTCCACCAAATGCGTACAGCCCAACACACCGCCCAAGCGTTTACGCACCTCATAACGCCAGCCCAGATTAATCTGCAAGCCCTGCAAAGATTGAAAACGCTCCACAATAGCCGGGCACATGCTAAAAGGCGCAGCATCAATACACACCTCAATCGCATGAACCCGTAAATCATCATCCACAGTCAAACGCACCGCCATTTGATGCAATGCCTGTCCAGGCGGTAAAAATTCATACATATCATGTGGATAAGGATAACTTTTAGTATCCAGCAGAGTGGCTTCAATATCCCACAAACCGTCCTCGCGCAAAAAACCTTCGCACTGGATTTGGCGGGTATGGGAAACTTTTCTTGACACAGGCGCAGATAAAGGCATCGTTATAAAAATCCGTAGATATTGGTTTTTGCTGAACAAAATAGGTATTGTGCCGCCCCTTAAGCGAAGCGTCAGCGGCGCAATTGAGGCGTAACACTGTTGCGGGGTTGGCATTGATAGAAAATTTTAGCTTTTTAAGGCGTAGGAAGTTACTTATTTTGGTAACGGCATTAGACTTGTCCATGCTAATATAGTGAAATTCCTATAAATTTGTTATGTTTATTTTAAATACTTCACTGAAA
>DYPD01000015.1 GCA_020720115.1 Thiomargarita sp.
GCATATCTTCCAACAAGACTTGGGTGTCAAGGCTTAAGCCTTGTAGCCATAGTCCGGGTTGACGTAGCTTGCCGTGCAGGTATTGTTTGATGCAGGCGGCGACGCTGATGCCAAGCAAATCGTAGGCGTTCTGATGAGAAAGGCTGAGATGCAGGGTTTTTTTGTAGCGCCCGGAATGGTAGGGATCGGTGCGACCATGCAGGGTGGCGATGAGTTGCGCACCGTAGGGCAGGCGGTTGAAATGTTCTAGCCCCCAGCGCAGGCGGTGCAGGAGCTTGGCGGAAATTTCTGGCTGAGTGCGGCTTAAGAGCGGTAAGACGAGCCAGTTGACGAAGGGGTTAAAGCGGTTGAGGTTGGCTTCTAGGCGCTGTAATTCGGGAAATTGTTGGCTGAGTTGCTGTAGTTCGGGCAACGCCTTGGGTACGCAGGGTACGGCTTTGGCGCATTGGCTAAAGGGAATTTTGGCGTAGTCGCCGCGCCAAGATTTGGCGTTGCGCCATTTGCCTTTGCGTAGCACTTGGGTAGGCACTAAGCGCCAGGTGTCAAGCATTTCTTGCAGACTTTGATCGGAAAGGTTTAAGGCTTGCCAGTCGGAATTGCGTAATAGGCTGACCGAGGCTTTTTGCAGACCTGGTACTTGCTGGGCGTAATGGCGCAACAAGGCGGCGGGTAAGCCAGGAAATAGACCGGCTTGGCTGATGATGCAGAGTCCGGCTTGGCGAATGCGGACGGCTTGTGCGTCAAGCACTGCTTGCACTTGCGGGTGCGAGGAGACGAACAGGGCGTCGGTGTGGCTGGCAAGTAGGCTATCGAGCAGCGTGCTTGTGTGTTCGGCGCAGCTTGCCGCAACAACCAGCAAGCTGGCATTTTGGCAGGCGTCTGTGATTGCGGCGGCGTTGCTGGCGTCTAGGGTCATGCCAGTGACGCGATAATCCCAGCCTTGTCCCACATAGCCGGCATTTAAGTCGCCAGCAGCAAAGCGTGCTTTATCGCCATTGCGCCCGGCAAGCACGAGCGGTTTATCCGTGCAGCGCAACAGGTAATCAGCGATGCTAAAGCCGGCGTTGCCGTAGCCGCCGAGGATTAAAATAGGTTTGTTGTCCATTCCTCTACCTTTGAATATGCTGAGGATTATTTTTACAGCACATCTTCTGCGCTGGTATAAAAACAAAATTCGCCATCGTCTGCTTCACGGGCACGGAGCATTGCTTGTTTTGCCTGTTCCAGCAAAGTGTCTACTTCTTTATGATCTTCTGGATACATGGCAATCCCTAAATGCGCTGACACTGTAAGCGTATGTGATTGAATTGAAAAAGGCATTTGTAGCCACCGCAAAATATTGCGCGCAACATGGCTGACGTCTGCCAGGGTTTTGATGTCTGCCAGCACCATGATAAATTCGTCGCCGCCAACCCGCGCCAGCATGTCCACTTGGCGCACGCGATTTTGCAGGCGTTCAGCCACTTGGCGCAAGAGTTCGTCGCCAACCTGAAAACCCAGCAGGCTATTGATTGGCGCAAAGCGATCCAAAGACACATAAAGCACTGCAAAGCGCGTGGCATAGCGTTTCATTAAGGCTTGCGTTGCCAGCAATTTTTCTTTGAATAACAATTCATTGGGTAAGCCAGTTAAGCTGTCATAATTGAGCGATTGATGGCGTGTTGCTTGAGATTCTTCGCCGTGAATATCAACATCGCTGTACACGCCCAAATAATGCAAGATGCTCGGTTCAGTGTCTGACGGAGTAGGCGGCGACTGCATGGCTTCGTCTAAAGCGATTTCGACTGAAGTGATGGGCACTATTTTTAGCCAACTGGCGTACAGCTTACCACTTTTACTGCGATTCCATACGCGCCCACGCCATTCGCCTTGTTCTTGCAACGCATCCCACAAGGATTCGTAGTAACTCTCGTCATACCCGTTTGATTTGAAAAAGCTCGCAGTTTTACCGATCAGATCGGCAGCGGCAAAACCTGTGCGACGCAAAAAAGTTTCATTGACGTGCTCAATGATGCCTTCGTGGTCGGTCAGGATTAAGCCGTTGGTGGTGTTTTGAAAGATCGCATCAAACAAACGCATAAGCGCCTCGCGGTTGCACGAATGGGAGGAAAAAGTCCAGCTTCAAGTCTACAACATAAGCCGTCAGCGACAAAGGTTTTCAGTCGGCAAGTTGCTACCGAGCGGCTGTGCTGGCAGCCTCAAGACTCTCAGGTATGGCTTCGGCGTCATGCAAACGCCGATACAGGGTGCGCTCACTCATGCCTAATTTTTGTGCCAGCGTTGCGCGGTCGCCAGGATATTGGTGAGCTGCCCAACGCAAATAGCGTTTTTCCATTTCCGCCAAGGGCATTATTTCTTGAATTAAGGATTCAATTTCTTGCGGAGGCGCAGTGCAGAGTTCGGGAAAATGTTGCGGCTGTATGAGTCCTCCATCGCAGAGCAAGGCAGCGCGTTCTAGCAGATTGCGCAGTTCGCGGATGTTGCCTGGAAAATCATAATGCTGCAAACACATCAGGGCTTTTTCTGAAATTTCGGGTGTATTTTCTGGAAAAATGCGCTGGAGCAAGGTTTCCGTCAATAAAGGCAAATCCTCTTTGCGTTGGCGCAAGGGCGGTAATTTGATGGGAAAAACGCTGATGCGGTAATACAAATCCTGGCGAAAAGTGCCTGCCGCAACCATTTCTTTGAGGTTGCGATGCGTCGCACAAATCAGGCGGAAATTCGCTTGCAGGGGCTCGATGCCGCCTACGCGCCGGTAAGTGCCAGACTCCAGCAAACGCAGCAATTTAACCTGCATATTTAAAGGAATATCGCCAAGCTCATCGAGAAATAAAGTGCCATTCGCAGCGGTTTCTACTAAACCCCGTTTGCGGCTATTAGCGCCCGTAAAAGCACCTTTTTCGTAGCCAAATAATTCGCTTTCAAACAGGGTTTCGGTCAAGCCTGAGCAGTCCACCGGCACTAAAGGACCATGGGCGCGATTGCTGATTGCGTGCAGAGCGCGGGTGACTAATTCTTTACCAGTGCCAGACTCACCCAACAACAAGACGGTGGCTTGCGTCGGCGCAACCCGCTGCATCAGTTCTAACATGCGGTTAAAAATTGGCGACATACCCACCAATTCCGCAGCGCCCAGACGGGTTGCGGCAATGCGCGAGTGGCGCATGATTTCCACAAAATATTGAATGCGCCCACTACTATCGCGCAAAGGCACTATTTCCACATCCACATGCTCGCGCCCGTCGGGGTGATAGTGCAAATGCAGTGAACGCTGCGCTGTGCCAGAACGCTGGCTTTCGCGCAAAGGACAGCTTTTCCCCGATTGATCGCAGGGCAGGCTATAGCGGTGTGACACTGTGTAACAATGTCGTCCTAAAATATTGCTTTGCTCTCGATAAATGTAGCGATAGGCTTGATTGGCAACGAGAATTTTGTATTCAGGGCTGACTAAAATGGCTGGATCAGATAAGCAGTCCAGCATATCAATAACTTCGGTGGGGACGTGGTACATGCAAAATTCTCAACGCAGGGGAATATCAAGGCGGGATTCTAGCCCTAATTCGCCAAAAATAGCAGCTTAGAGCCAAGTTTAACTGCCAAATTCGACTGAGCTAGCTTGAAAAAAAACACAAGCGATTGTTAATAAATAAAATTAAAGCTGGTCTAAGCTTTGCCGTATAATCTTGGATTTACCTATTTCATCACATGCAAACTTAAGGAGTATGAATTATGTCATGCAACGTCGGCGGGATTGATCGTATTGCACGGATTTTGGTTGGATTAGTGGTTATCGGCGCAGGTATCTATTTGCAAAATTGGTGGGGTGCGGTGGGTGCTGTACCTTTATTAACCGGCTTGTTCGGTTTTTGCCCACTATATTTACCAGTCAAATTATCTACTTGCAAAAAATAGTGTGATGCACAAAAACGCCCTTTGGCGCATTCATTGAAAAAAATGTCTAGCCTGTAAAATTTAGGGTTGACAGAAATCCACTTGCCCAATAGAATGCGTCCCCTTGACATGGCGGGGCATAGCGCAGTCTGGTAGCGCATCTGCTTTGGGAGCAGAGGGTCGGGGGTTCGAATCCCTCTGCCCCGACCACTTTACCCATGCGCCCGTAGCTCATTCGGATAGAGCATCGGCCTTCTAAGTGAAAATTGGACCCTTAGCAGAAAACCAAACTGTTAAGGTGGATGGTGCTATATCGGTGAAACCTGTTAAATGGCAATACCGAGGAAACCTAAAGCCTTTAGGCTTTATCCGTCACGAAGGGGCAGTAAAACTCGCTTATGAGTGCTGTCGGTAGTGGTGGGTGATGTAAGCGTCAGGGTTCCGTAGAGGCCATACGCACCATGCCTGTAATGGCAAAGATATGGTCCAGACCGCAAACAGCTTGTTTGTGCTAAACAAATGGCTGGCAGTGAAAACTGTAGTGGTACGAAGCCGAGGGTAACAGGTTCAAATCCTGTCGGGCGCACCAGTTTTTTGATATTTTTAGTTTTATGGTGAACGTAGCTCAGTCGGTAGAGCGCAGGATTGTGATTCCTGTGGTCGTGGGTTCGATCCCCATCGTTCACCCCAGTTTCTCCTTTCTGTACAAAAAATCTCCCTTATGCCTTGACAAGCTCAACGAGCGGAGTGATTTTTTGCAAGCTAAAAACTAAGCCTTTGCCTAAGCAGCAAAGGCTTTTTTTATGCGTGCTATACCGCCAGCAGCAAGCGTGTTGGGTCTTCAATGGTTTGTTTGATGGCAACCAAAAATTGTACTGCATCTCGCCCGTCAATAATCCGGTGATCATAAGATAAAGCCACATACATAATCGGACGAATCACTACCGCGCCCTTTTCCGCTACGGGGCGCTCCACAATATTGTGCATCCCTAAAATCGCGCTTTGCGGTGGGTTGAGAATCGGCGTAGACAGCATAGAGCCAAAAATCCCGCCGTTGGTAATAGAAAAAGTTCCGCCCTCCAGATCGCTGAGTTCCAGTTTGTTTTCTCGCGCTCGCTTGCCAAAATCCGCAATAGTGTTTTCGATTTGCGCAAAAGAAGCCTTATCTGCATCACGCAGAATAGGTACAACCAAACCGCGTGGCGAACTCACAGCTACGCCAACATCATAAAACCCATGATAAATAATGTCTTCATCTTGAGTCGAAGCATTGATAATCGGAAATTTTTGCAACGCCGCCACTGCTGCTTTGACAAAAAACGACATAAAACCTAACTTAGCATTATGAATTTTTTGAAATTCTTCCTTGTACTGCGTACGCAAATCCATCACTGGCTGCATATTGATTTCATTAAAAGTGGTGAGAATCGCATGTTCTTGTTGCGCGTACAGCAGGCGCTCTGCCACGCGGCGGCGTAAGCGTGTCATAGGCACACGCTCTTGCGTGCGTCCATGCGCCTGTGCAACTGGAATGCTGGCAGCCACAGGTCTAGGTTTAGCGGGCGTTGGTGGCGCGGGTGCTGCTTGTGCTGGCTGAGATTGGGCTTGATAGGCGAACAAATCTTCTTTGGTTACTCGGTCGCCTTGGTGTGGTACTTGCGCTGGGTCAACGCCTTGCTCGTTCGCCAGTTTACGCACTGCGGGACTGGTTTTTGGCGGTATACTGCTGCTGGCTGAGGCTGGCGCAGTTGGTGGTGTGACAGGTAGCGCTGCTTTTTCCGTCAGCTTTGGCTTGCCTGCGCTTTCGGTTAAACGTAACCGCGCAATAACTTCGCCGCTACCCACTAAACTACCGTCGCTTTTCAATATTTCGATTAATTCGCCGGCTTCCGGCGCAATTACTTCTAAAACCACTTTATCGGTTTCAATTTCTACAATTTTTTCTTCTACATCTACCCACTCGCCTGGCTTTTTCATCCACTGCATCAGGGTTGCTTCGCTGATGGATTCTGCTAAAGCCGGGACTTTGATTTCCAATAGATTTTCATTAGACATGGGTTTAGATTTCTCTTGATTTGTTTGATAGATTTCAGGCGTGGTTAAACCACCGCCTTTTGCGCGATTGACAGATAAGTCAGAATTCATCACCACTGATTTATGCTTCCAGCCAATCACCTGCCAGTGTAAATGTGGAGGCAAGACGGCGCAACAAGCCACCGACATATCCTAACATCGCTTCACTGCCATTAAGTTAAGGCTTTGAATACTGTCAGGGGCGCTGTTTAACCCGCAAAATTCTCAAACAAGCGCTGAAAGTTTTGTTGTTGCAGTCTGCTGTCGCCCTGCTCCGCTTCGACCTGTAAGCGGCTCGTGATCCACAGAGTGTTCCATTGTACACCATAGGAGAGCCAGAGCAGACCTTGCTCATCGCTGCTGAGATTGATACTGGGCGGCATTTGCGTTTCTTCGGGTAAGCGGGTGACGAGCACTTCGGCTTGTGGGCGTAACACATACTTGGCTCCGCTGAGTTGCACCCAACAAGCGCCATCGCTTTGACAAAGCACAAGTTCTGCGCCTAGACGATAGAGTTCGTCTAGCAGCATCTGTGGTTCGGTAATGGCGGCGTGGGCGGCTTGTTGGTTAAGATCGGGATAAACCAGCTTAAATTGGCTATCTGAAAGGGCGTAAATACCCGGAGTGGCAGCAGCGTCAGCCACTGCTAGGGTAAAAGCAAAGCCGAGCATCTGGTAGCGTGGTGGATTGACGCTGGCATCTTGTATCAGCACGTCGCCTTGTAGGTTGCGCCAGATGTCTCCGCCGCCAGCCAGCGTTGAGAGGTGTGTCAACGAGGGGCTGGTGGCGTTTAAGGTGATGCGCTGGCGCGTTGCGCTGGTCAATTCGATTTGTCCTTGTGTATTGACTTTCCAGCCAGGTGTGGCAGAGGCGGCGACTTGGATAATGCCGTTGGGCGCGGGCAGGTAGACGTAGGTATTGCTGTGGGTTTGCAGCAACAGCACGCCTTCGGGATTTTGGCTCAGGTGTCCGTCGCTAAAATCAGTGTGCGCCAGCGATTGCTGTATTTCTGCTAACAGCATTGGTGATTGAAAATTTGCTGAAGCCGGGCTTGTCGCTGACACTGGGTTATGGGTCTGCGCAAAAGCAGGGACGCTCAACAGGCTACCGACGGGCGGCTGCCAGGCTTGCGCTGGTGTGGCTGATTGCCAGTTGAGGGGCAACCAGTTGGCGGGTGGTAAGGCGGCGAGGGTTGGCGCATCAAATTGTTGCAAAAGGCGATGAAGGGTGGCGCTGTCTAAGCGTTGTAACAAGGCGCGGTCTACATGGGTCAGCAACAACACGCTGAATTGCTGCAAGATAGCGTCAGATAAGCCAGAAAAATTGCCGGTATGTAGCCCAAACAGTGCTTCGCGGGGAATGGCTTGAAATTGTTCTGGTGAAAGGGCGCTCACAGCGGCGGCGCTGAGTTGCGCTAATTGCTGGCTACGCAAGCCGCGTAAGCTGTCAACAGGCAGCAGACGCACGCTTGCTGCGTCTAGCGTGGCGAAGCTTTCCGGCGGCAGGGCGCTGAGCGCAGTGGCGCTGAGGCTGCTCAAAGCGGCTGCATTCAAGCCAAAATTGGCGGCAGTATCTAAATTCAGCGCAAACAAACCTGCGCCCCAACTGCCTGCATACACCCGTGTCGGCGCAGTGCGACTGATGCCGAGCGCATGAAAGGGCACGGCAGGCAGCCCCGCATTGAGGCTATACCACTGTGTGCCGTCGTCGTCGCTACGCCACACGCCTTTAAGCGTTGCCGCGTACAACCGTTCTGAATGGTGTGGGTCAGTGTCCAGTTGCCATACGGAAAAGGCTAAATCCGTAACAGGTAGCCAGTTGGCACTGGCGTCGCGTTGCCACAAACCTGTGGCGGTGGCGGCAAACAGGCGGTTTTGCCCAGCATGAGCATGGACGTGCAGGTCTTGCACAGCGCCAGCATTCAGCGCCACCTCCAGTATCCAGTACGCGCCCCCGTCCGCACTGTAGTAAAGCTCGCCGTTGGCAGTGCCGGCATACACCAAGCCGTCCGCTGTGGCTAAAATTGCGGATATCTGTTGTCCGCCAAGCCCTTGTAAACGCCAAGATTCTCCCTCAGCAGCTTGCAGATAGACGCCCTCAGCAGTTGCCGCATACAAGCGTCCCGCGACAAGCGGATCAGTTTCCACCGCATAGCTGATTACGCCGCTTAATTCCGGCTGCCAACGCAACGTTGTGCGGGTAGTGCTAAAAATACCCTTGGTGGTGGCAGCATACAGCCGCTCTTGGCTGGTTTGCACAGCAGTGAGTCCATTGATTGGCGCATCCAAACCCAAGCCGCGCGGCTGCCAGTCGCGTCCGCCATTTTGACTTTGCAACAATCCCAAGCCAGATGCCGCCAAATACAGCGTATCCGAATCGGTCAGTAGCGCCTTAACCCCGGTTGCCTGCAAACCAAAGCGGGCAACTTCCCAAATTTCTGCGGTGGCTGAGGACTTAAACACACCCAAATGCGCGGCGCCTGCAAACAACAAATCCGCTTGCGGCGGCGCTGCCCAACTGAGAATAGGGGTGTCGCGGACGGGCAAATTGAGCGTCTGCCAGCTTTGCCCCCCAGTGTGACTGAAAAAATTGCCTTGATCGGTGCTAAGATACAAAGATTCGGGCTGACGCGGATGCACTAACAAACTGAGCGGCATTCCGCTAGGCAATGCCCGACTTTGCCAGCTTAAACCCGCATCAGCTGTGTACCAGAGCGCATCTTGGGCAACCAGCCACCAATGCTCGCCTTGTGCGGACAACAGATGCAGTGGTGCGATAGACGGCAACGGCACAAGTTGCGCCGCCTCACCAGCGATAACGCGCAACAGATGTTGCTCACTGAGCGCCAACAGCACACCTGGCGCCGGTACTTGCAAATGTTGCACACGGGTCGCTTTTAGGGAATTATCCAACAGCGTCCAGGCATCAGCCGTCAGTGCCCGCTGCCAAATACCTTGCCCGGCGACCGCAGCGTACAGAATGGCGGACTGCGTATCAAAAGCCAAATCATTGATTTGCAAGGCGGGTAATTGCTCATTAAAAGGACGCCAACGCAATTCTCCGGCAACCCACAGGCTGCTAAAGATGCCTGCTTGAGCTGTAGCGACAAATACCTGGTCGTCTGTCTCATTGAGCACCAATGCTTGTATGGGGCTGTTGTCTGGCAAGCCGCGACGGAATCCTTCCCACCTCGCGCCTTGGTTGCGACTCAGAAACACGCCATGCGCCGTGCCCGCGTAAAGCGTGTTACCATCGCTATTTGACGCCAGCACCGAGACGCTACCGCCGTGCAGACCTAAAGGTTGCCAAGTGGGACTGGCAGCGTATGCGAATAAGGGAAACAGCAAGAATAGGCAAAAAGCCTTCAACCAAGGGGCAATGTTCATTATGCTTCTCAAAGTAGGGTAATCAGAATTGCAGGATAATAGCGGCTAATGTAGGCGCTTATCCTGAAAATTTGTAGACCAAAGATGCCATATGCGTGCTTTTACTAGACCAATGGCTTTGTTAGAAACTGACACACAATTGCAAGATACCAAGGACTTTTATGGAACGCTCATTTATCCCGCTGAATATTGCCGTATTAACGGTTTCCGATACCCGCACTGAAGAGAATGACACCTCTGGACAGAGCCTAGTGCAAAGTCTGCGTGACGCCGGGCATCAGTTAGCAGCAAAAGCGATTGTACCCGATAACATTTACCAAATTCGTGCGCAGGTGTCGCAGTGGATTGCCGACCCAGCAGTGCAAATCATACTCAGCACGGGGGGGACTGGGATTACTGGACGTGACGGTACGCCAGAAGCTGTTAGCGTTTTGCTAGACAAGGAAATTCAAGGGTTTGGTGAGATTTTTCGGGCGCTGTCGTTTACGGAAATTGCCACTTCTGCGCTGCAATCGCGGGCGCTGGCAGGTGTGGCAAACGGCACTTACATTTTTTGCCTGCCGGGTTCGTCAGGGGCTTGCAAAACAGCATGGAACTCATTGATTCAACATCAATTAGATTACCGCACCCGTCCTTGCAATTTGGTAGACCTGATGCCGCGCTTGTTAGAAAAATGAGTTATTAATGCGCGGCAGGTCAGTTTGAAAAAGGCGCTGGCAGGGCATTTACCAGCCCTGCCAGCTTGCGTTACAGCATGGGTTTATGAGTCGCTTCGTGCAGAGTGGATAAGCCCATTTTGGCGCTGATTTCTGGAAAGCCCTGAGTACGGACTTCGGCAACAATCGCATCCAGCAACTTGCGTAAGCGGTCAGCGTTGCCAGGCGTTGCACCCGGCGCCAGTAAGGCAAATTGATGGTCACCGAGATGGTAAGGCATATCCGAAGAGCGAAAATGGGTTTTGGATACCTTGGCAAATTCGCGTAACAAATCCTCATAAGCCGCTTCGCCGCGCTCTTGTAGCACCTTATTAGCCCCCTCTAAATCAATCAAAGCAATACTTAAATCAATTAAGCGCCCTTCATTAAACACCCGTGCAAATTGCGCACTGTCGCGTTCAAAGGCAGCGCGTGTACCCAACCCAGTTAAGGGGTCGGTAAAAACATTGCAATCATAGTTTTCGTTGCTGTTACCGCTGCGTTCGGTGAGTAAAATGTTGTGAAATTCCCGTTCCGTGCTGAGTTGCTTGAAAGCAAAGTGCGTGAATTGGTGCATGCCAAGGCTCAGCATCACACCGACAGCTAAGAGAACAGAAATCTGTGGTAACCAATTAGACACCTGAATAGCATGATGCGTCACCGGATTTGAGCTATCTAACAGCAAAACCAGTCCAAACATCCAAAAAAGCGTGGAAACTGCGGCTGACCAGGCAATTAGACGCGGCATAAAATGCAGGCTGTGCAATGCCATGAGTGCAAAATAGTATAAAAAAATCTGTGCGGGCTGGATGATGCTATTTGTTTCATAGGGATGGTGCCGCAATTCTACCGATAACAAACACACGTCAATCACCACTAACAGGTAAGGATGCCAGCTTTTGGATTGCTCATTGCTGTGCAGCAGAAGGTAGCCCAGACCAACACTGACAAATAGCAGCAATATGGCTATATGATAAAAAAAATCGCTGTAATCGGGCGCGTGAAACCCAATCCAAAACAAGAGCAACAAAGCCAGCAACACACGGGCAGCAAAAGCTTGGCGCACGCCCGTGTTATAAAGTTCAGCGAAGACATCAACTAGGCTATTGGTTTGTTCATCCGCAAATAAATTCATACTCTCTGTATCTCCGTTTGTGTTGTTTGGTGAAATTGGGCTTGGATTAGGTTTGGTTAATCAGGGCTTGGCGCAGCCTGACTGGTGCTGTCTGCTGGATTTTGCCAGATCAGGTTCTGTTGCAGTAAAAATCCGCTGAACAGGCACAAAAAACCTTCAGCCATTTTACCTGCACAGCGCCAGCAAAGTCTGCAACAGCCATTTGCTAGACTTCCGCAAAAAATTAAGGCACAGCTTATAAATCAGCCCGTTGCTTAATGTTCAAGCGGTTGTTTTTATTAACTTTACGCCTTAAATTCGCGCATTCAGTCTACTGAGGATTTAGACACAAAACACTGAAAAAATTGCGCTGACAGCGGTTTTTCCGCTTAAGGAAGCTTGGTGTTTTTCTTAAAAATCAGAACTATCAATATATTAGACTTGCTACGCGGGGTATTCATTTATTTGACAAGTGCAACAAACTGTAGCAAAAAGCGCGTCTATACTTAAGCTATGCAGAATTTTAATTTAAGGACGTCTAGGGTAGTATTTAAGCGCATTTATAAAGAAAATCCTAATATAGCGTTACACGCAGAGCATTTGTTGAGTAAGCCTTTTGCAGTCCGCATTCGCTCGCCATTTTTTGTCACAAATTGATTAAGCAGGTGCAGCCTGTAACCTGAAATCCGACAGAGGGAAGCAATAAAATGACCAGTTCAAATTTAGCCGCAGAGTTACAAAAAATCAGCAAAGCCCGCCACCATGAGCCTTTTAGCGTGCTTGGTCGCCATCAAGACCAGCAGCAGGTGACGGTTCGCGCCTATTTGCCATTTGCTGAACAAGTCAGCCTTTTACCTGGTGAGATGAACTTGCAGCGTCGCCAAAACACAGATTTTTTTGAATGGCAAGGAAACGCCAACCAGGTGCCGACACATTATCAATTGCACTGGATAGACAAGGAAGGTAACCCGCACACAGACTATGATCCCTATTGTTTTGCACCGCAACTCAAAAGCTTTGATATGCACCTGTTTGCGGAAGGCAAACATTGGCACGCTTACCGTTTTCTAGGGGCGCATTTGCGCGATCTTGACGGCATCTCCGGCGTGCTCTTTGCGGTGTGGGCGCCGAATGCCGAGCGCGTTAGCGTGGTGGGGATTTTTAACCAGTGGGACGGGCGTTGCCATCCGATGCGAGTACACCCCTCAGGCATCTGGGAATTATTCATCCCGGGGCTAACAGCAGAGACGCTGTACAAATTCGAGGTGCGTGCTCGTAACGGCGATATTTTGCTGAAAACCGACCCCTACGGGCGTCATTTTGAACTACGTCCTAATACGGCTTCTATCGTGTTGGATGACTTGCATTACGCTTGGCAAGATGCGCAATGGGTAGAAAAACGCGAAAAAAGCGACTGGCTCCACACGCCCATGTCAATCTACGAAGTGCATCTCGGCTCTTGGCAGCGAGATGAAGAAGATAATTTCTTGAATTATCGAGAACTTGCCAAGCGTTTGGTGGATTATGTCAAAGACCTGGGCTTTAGCCACATTGAACTATTGCCCATCACCGAACACCCTTTTGATGGCTCCTGGGGCTACCAAACCACTGGCTATTACGCCCCCACCAGTCGCTTTGGCACACCCGACGATTTCCGCTATTTCGTGGACTATTGCCACCAAAACGGCATCGGCGTATTCCTTGACTGGGTACCTGCACACTTCCCCAAAGACGCGCACGGACTCGCCCGTTTTGACGGCACCGCACTCTACGAACACGAAGACCCGCGTAAAGGCGAACACCTGGATTGGTCAACCCTGATTTATAACTACAGCCGCCACGAAGTGAAAAACTTCCTGCTATCCAGCGCCCTGTTTTGGCTAGAAGAGTTTCATCTTGACGGGCTGCGGGTAGACGCAGTGGCATCCATGCTATACCTGGATTACTCGCGCAAAGAATGGATTCCCAACGAATACGGCGGGCGAGAAAACCTTGAAGCCATTGAATTTTTACGCGAACTCAACAGCGTTTCACACGGCGAGCATCCCGGCACCCTGATTATGGCGGAAGAATCCACCTCTTGGCCCCAAGTCACGCGCCCCACCTGGCTGGGCGGCTTGGGTTTCTCCATGAAGTGGAACATGGGTTGGATGAACGATACCCTCAGTTACATGAGCAAAGACCCGATTCATCGCAAATATCACCACGACATGCTGACCTTCAGTATGCTCTATGCCTTCACCGAAAACTTCCTGCTGCCCTTCTCGCACGACGAGGTGGTACACGGCAAACAATCCATGCTGTACAAAATGCCTGGCGACGAGTGGCGGCGTTTTGCCAACCTGCGCTTGCTTTACACCTATATGTTTACGCATCCTGGCAAAAAATTGCTATTCATGGGCACAGAATTTGGGCAAGGCACCGAATGGAACGCCGCCAAAATATTGGATTGGTATGTGCTCGACTATGATTTTCATAAAGGCTTAAAAGCCCTGGTGAAAGACCTTAACCACCTGTATCACCAGAGTCCGGCGCTCTACCAAAGTGAATTTGACTGGACTGGATTTGAATGGGTTGACTGCCATGATGCCGAGCAATCTATCCTCAGCTATGTGCGCAAAAACGAAGATAGTTTCTTGATTGTCATCATCAACTTCACCCCCATTCCGCGCACCAATTACCGTATTGGAGTACCGCAAGCAGGTGATTATAAAGAAATTTTCAACTCAGACTCCACCTACTACGGCGGCGGCAACTTAGGCAATGGCATGGGCAGCCTAAAAACCGAAGAACGCCCATGGATGGGACGCCCTCACTCGCTGTCCTTAACTCTGCCACCGCTGGCAGGCATCGTATTACAGCCCACCAGCGGAGCTGTCGCCTTACTAGAGGATCCGGTTGAAGCGGTCTAAACACAGTTGTCAATACCCTGTCACCTAACGCTGAACAATTCAAGGTGCATAAACCAGTGCGTAGCAAACTGCCTGGTGCCTATGCACCTTTTTAACTTTAATCCACGAGAACCTTTATGCACCAGCACGCCACTCGTCTAACCGAGGGACCTTCAGATTTAATGACCCTATCCCGTGAATCTTGGCGCATATTCCAGATCATGGCAGAGTTTGTGGAAGGTTTTGAGCGTCTCTCCAACATCTCCCCCGCAGTCACCCTGTTTGGCTCAGCCCGCATTCCGCCAGGACACAAATACTACCAACTAGCCGAAGACATAGGGCGCGAACTCTCCGAAGCGGGTTTTGCCGTCATCAGCGGTGGCGGTCCGGGTCTCATGGAAGCCGCCAACAAAGGCGCTTTTAACGGCCCCTCGCCCAGCATCGGCTTAAACATCCACTTGCCGCATGAACAAGACACCAACGGCTATCAAGATATTTCCATGTCATTCAAACACTTCTTCGCCCGCAAAGTGATGTTTGTCAAAAATGCCTCTGCCTATGTCGCACTACCTGGCGGCTTTGGCACACTCGATGAGCTGGCAGAAATCATCACCCTGATTCAGACCGGCAAAAGCCGCCAAATCCCGATTATTTTGGTTGGCAGCGAATTTTGGAGCGGTTTACTTGCCTGGTTCAAAAACATTCTGCTAGAAAAATTCCACACCATCAGCCCGCAGGATTTAGAACTCATCACCCTGGTAGACGATGCCAAAGCAGTGGTAGATATTATTTTTGCCCACTACGAATTTCGCAGCTTCGAGCCGTCGGCGCAAGAACGCGACATGCTGCTGCATTTGTAAAGGCGATAAACTGCAAACACCTTGTAAAAAGCCCCAACCGCCCAGCATATTGAGCCAGCCTTTTCCTAAATTTCCGCACAAGGAGCAGCAATGCCGTATTTTATTTACAAAGTATTTCCTGGTAAAAAGCTTGAGCAAATAGCAGAATTAGAAAAATTCCGCGAAGCCAAACAGCAAGCCCGCAGCCTGCGCGAAAGCACGCCCCCAACAGACGCCTATAGCATCAAAATTATTTTTGCCAAAAACGAGTTGGAAGCGCAGTTACTGTTAAAAGAAGCGCGAGAAGCGCGTCCAGTGGGCGATGATTAAAACGCAGATTTTATTGTTGACTGATTAACTTGGTTTATAATAGACTACTGCTAAAACAATAGGTTATACATTTTCATCCGGCTGTTTCTACACAGCTAAAAGCAACTTCAACTAAGCTGTTCATTGCTGTTTTGAATAAACCAATCTTCTTCACACATATGCGAGGCATCCCATGAGCGCAGTAGAACAATTCGACAACACCCAACCCCTACTTTTCACCGACAGTGCTGCCAAAAAAGTGCAACAACTGATTGAAGAAGAGAACCAAGCCAATCTAATGCTGCGTGTATTTGTACAAGGCGGCGGTTGCTCTGGTTTTCAATATGGTTTCACCTTTGATGAAAACCAGCAAGAAGGAGATACAATTGTAGAAAATCAAGGGGTAAAACTCTTAATTGATCCTATGAGCTTTCAATATCTCGTCGGCGCAGAAATAGATTACACTGAAGGCTTAGAAGGCGCACAATTTGTTATTCGTAATCCAAACGCCACCACCACCTGCGGCTGTGGTTCTTCCTTTAACGTCTAAATCTCAAACGCTCACCGCTGAAAAAAACCGGCACATCCACTCATGCGCCGGTTTTTTTTTCGCCTGCCAAACCGTCAAAATACCACAGTTCCACAACAGGAGATTAACCATGAACGCCGCCGCCGAACAATTCACTTTCAGCGCAGAAGACTACTTACAAGGAGAATTACACAGCGAGATCAAACACGAATATGTAGAGGGTAATCTGTACGCAATGGCAGGCGCAAGCGAAGCACATAACCTAGTGAGCGGCAACCTATTTGCGTTGCTTCACGCACATTTACGCGGTACAGGTTGTCGGGTCTTTATGGCAGACATGAAAACCCTGATACAAACCCTCAAAAACCAGCGTTTCTACTACCCAGACATTCAAGTTACCTGCGCTGAAAATGACAAAGATCAGTATGTTAAAAACCAACCTAAATTAATTATTGAAGTCCTCTCGCCTGCAACAGAACGCAAAGACCGCGCCGAGAAATTTTATGCTTACCGCACCTTAGAAAGTTTAGAAGAATATGTGTTAATTGCTCAAGATGTACAACGAGTAGAAATCTATCGCCGTCGCACCGGTTGGGATTTAGAAATCTATGGTGAAAATGAAGCCTGTCACTTGGAATCAGTGGATTTGCACATAAGCGTTGCAGAATTATATGCACAAGTCGTTTTAAACCCCGCTTGATTTATCTACCTTGTTTGTCCTCTCATTAAAGGAACCCCGCTATGCCAGATTCTTGCACTTACGTTATCTTCGGTGCAACCGGTAATTTATCACGCACCAAACTCATGCCTGCTCTATACCACCTAGAAGCTGACGGGCGCTTATCGGGTAACACCATGATTCTCGCTTCTGGGCGGCGTCCTTGGGATCAAGAAACCTGGATTAAAGAAGTGCGGGAAATGCTCCAAGCACGGGCGCGTTGTGGTTTTGACGCAACTATTTTTGCCCGTTTTGCGCAACGTCTGCATTATTTTCAAGGCGATATATCTGAACCAGAAACTTATCCGCGAATGCACGAACTCCTTAGCACAGATGCGCGTTTTCCGCAAAATGCTGCCTTTTATTTGTCCATCCGTCCGGCAGAGTTTGGGCTAGTGGCGCAGCATTTAAGTGAAGCGGGTCTATTGAATGAAGAGCACGGTTGGCGGCGCGTGGTCATTGAAAAGCCGTTTGGTTACGACCTCGACAGCGCCCGCGCCCTGCAATCCCGATTGGGGCGCTATTTACGCGAAGAACAAATTTATCGCATTGACCATTATCTGGGCAAAGGCACGGTGCGCAATCTACTGGTATTTCGTTTTGCCAATTTGCTTATGGAACCGCTATGGAACCGTAACTATGTTGATTATGTGCAGATTACCCATTCAGAAACCCGCAGTGTCGGTGGACGCGCAGACTATTACGACAGTGCAGGCGCTTTGCGTGACATGATTCAAAGCCATTTGTTACAACTGCTCACATTAGTGGCAATGGAACCGCCTATTTCTATGGAAGCAGAAGCCTTGCGCGATGAAAAAGTCAAGGTACTCAAATCCATACGCAATATTCCCAGCAGCGCAGTACACGCTCATGCGTTTCGCGCTCAATATGCACCAGGTTTGATTAAAGGAGAAAAAGCTAAAGGCTATTTGCAAGAAGATAAAGTACCACCAGAAAGCGTGACAGAAACCTACGCAGCAATGAAACTCTATATTGACAACTGGCGTTGGGCAGGCGTGCCTTTCTATTTGCGCACTGGCAAATGTTTAGCAGAAGATCAATCTCTGGTTTCTATTTGTTTAAAGAACCCGCCGCAGCAATTCTTTCGCAGTAGTCAATTCCAACAAATGCAGCCTAACTGGATTTTACTCAGCATTCAACCAAAAGAAAGCCTGCGTATTCAAATGACGGCTAAAGAACCCGGTTTAGAAATGAAAACCCGTTGCGTTGCACTGGAAGCAGGTTTACGTCACGAAGATGAAACCAGCCATGATGCCTACGAAGATTTGCTCTTAGATGTGATTAAAGGCGACCGTTCATTATTCTTGCGTTACGATGAAGTAGAATATGCTTGGAAAGTCGTTGATCCGGTACTGCGCGTGTGGGCGGTAGAACGTGATTACATTTCAACCTATCCAGCCGGCAGTTGGGGTCCAGAAGAAAGCCGCCGTTTGTTTGAACGTCCCAATCAAGACTGGCGACATACCTTAGAGCCTGTCAGCAAACCCGACTAACTGCAGGGTCTAAATGAGGCGCATACCGCTTGCGCCTCAAGCCTGTTTTTATATCTCTACTCTTTTATCACCTCTTTGGCGTCTTTACAGTCCATTTTTTTACCAGGCTTTGCCAGACATATCAAAAAAACTTGCAATGCGATTACTATACGCCAAAGCCCGTCTTATATTGTCTTAAATCCTGTCACGCTATTGCGCCTTAACGGATAAAAATACACGGCGTAACAGGCTTTTAAGTTATCTTTACACTCCATAATCCAGGTGCTTTTGTGCCGATTTGCACACCTCTGTTTTGCCTGTCCCTTGTAAATGCCTCGGTGCATCATCACTGTTTTAATACCACCCAAGGAGTGCTTAAATATGAAAGAAATTGAAATTGATGTGACTGAAATGGCTTGCCCAATGCCTTTAATCCGCATTAAAAAGGCGGTCAAAGAAATGCAGCCAGGAGATTTATTGAGAGTTGTCGGTAATGATCCTATTTTTGAAGATACCGTCCGCGATTTTTGTGAAGAAAATACCCACGAAATTGTCGAATGTGCTCAAGATGGGCGACTGGTTAATTTGGTTTTAAAAATAGGCAAGCAATAAGCTTTTAAGTGCAACGCTTAAAATACCAACAGAGGAGATGGAGCATGGCAGAAGAAAAGAAAACCGCCACAATTATGTTACTCAGTGGTGATATGGATAGAGCTTTAATTGCCTTCATGATTGCTACTGGTTATGCAGCAATGGGGATGGAAGTCAAAATGTGGTTTACCCTGTGGGGCGCTAATTGCTTAAAGAAACGCCAAAGCTTTTGGCACAAGCTATTTCGCCGTAAAAAATACGATAAAGCCAAAGAAAGCCGTTATCGGGTATTAGAAACTGATAGTGCTATGCAAGACCTGGTAGAGCTGGTAAATACTGGCGACTCTTCTTGTATGTCTTTATCGCGTTTAAATTTAATGGGCATGGGACCACCGATTTTTAAGTATTTACTGAAACGCAAGCATTTACCTGACGTAGAGGAACTCATCCAAGCAGCAGTGGATTTAGAAATCAGTTTTACCATTTGCCAAATCTGTGTTGATGCTTTGGGATTAAGCCTAGATGAACTGGTCGCACCTGCTGATGTGCGAGGTGTGTCTGGTTATATGCAAGATTCCACTCACGCGCATATCAATTTGATTATCTAACTGATTATCTAAGGCATGAACGCTATTTCACTCTCAAATGCACAAGAAAAGCTGCTGGATGAATTGCGTAGCCTGCGTGCTAATGAACGCAGTTTGCGCGAAGAAAATGCAACTTTGCGAGTGCTCTGTCAGGAGAAAGACGCTAGCAAGGTTTTACAACGCTATGAAACTGAATTGAACTTGATGCGTGAAATCAGTTTAGTGATTGTGTCTGAATTGGATTTGAAGACTGTGCTCAATTTGGTTGCACGCAAAGCCGCAGAAGTCATTCAAGCAGAAACCCTATTAGTGCCCATGATTAATCAAGATCGTCAACGCTATACTTATTTGGCTGCGGTAGGCGAGAATGCTGAAGAAATCATCGGTACTGATCATAAAATTCATGTCGGTATGTGTGGGTGGGTGCTGGTCAATGAAAGACCTTTGTTATTTGGACAGCCCGAAGAATGGTGGATGAATAATAAAACCCATTGGGAAGAAGGCATGGCATCCGCTTTGTTGGTGCCTTTAATTGGTAAGCAAGGCATTATTGGGGGGCTTTCTGGTTTAGGAAAGAAAGGCGGCGGCAGTTTTTCGGAGCGGGATTTGGAACTCTTGAGCATTTTTGCTTCGCAAGTGGGGGTTGCTGTAGAAAATGCGCGACTGTTTGGAGAACTGTCTGATTTAGCCGCTAATCTTGAGCAGCGCGTGGCACAGCGTACCGCCGAACTTGCCAAAGCCAATGAGCAAATTATTAAATTAAATAGGTGCTTGAGCGAAGAAAATCTGCGCATGGGAACGGAATTGGAAATCACCCGCCGCTTGCAGCAAATGATTCTGCCGCGCACCGAAGAATTGCAACAAATTGATGAATTGGACATTGCAGGTTTCATGGAGCCTGCCAGCGAAGTCGGTGGCGATTATTACGACGTGCTACGCCATGACAATGGTAGCGTCAAAATCAGCATTGGCGATGTGACCGGGCATGGCTTAGAAAGCGGCGTGTTGATGCTGATGGTACAAACTGCCGTGCGCACACTGCTGGCTTACGGCGTTTCAGACCCAAAGCTGTTTATGTGCGCTCTCAACCGCGTGATTTACGATAACGTCAAACGTATGCAATCCGATAAAAACTTGACGCTCTCGTTAATTGATTACAAAGAAGGCAAACTCAGCCTCAGCGGGCAGCACGAAGAAGTCTTGTTAGTACGCGCTGGCGGCGCAGTCGAACGCATTGACACCATAGATTTGGGCTTTATGGTCGGGCTAGAACCTGACATCAGCGCCTTCGTCGCACATTCAGAATGGCAGTTGCGCCCAGGCGACACCTTGGTTTTATACACTGACGGCATCACCGAAGCCCGCAATGCAGTAGGTAAACAATACGGTGTTGAACATTTATGCCGGGTACTGCAAAAACACTGGCATGAATCAGCACACGCTATTCAAGAAGCGGTAGTCTCCAGCATGCGCCGGCATATCGGCAATGCGCCCGTCTGCGATGACTTAACCCTGCTGGTCATTAAGCAAAAAATCGCGGCTCTGGCAGCGTAAAAAACTAGCTTTTTGTACACCCCACTGACCAAACGTTTAAAAATCAGCCAAATTCAGGCGCTAAATCCAGCCAAAGCATGAACATCTTTGCCTGATGCGCTAAAATCACCCACCGCCCGGTCGTCAGCACAGCCAAAGCCTGTATGGGCGTCCTCAAGGCTGTCATATTCACCGTTTTATCCATAAAAATCAGGGATTTTTTCATGCAACAACTACAACAGATTATCGAAAACGCCTTTGAACAACGCGCCGAACTCACCCCCAGCAACGCCCCCGCTGACATCCGCACCGCCGTCAACCAAGTGCTAGAACTGCTTGACAGCGGGCAAGTGCGCGTTGCTGAAAAACAAGACGGACACTGGATCGTCAACCAATGGCTGAAAAAAGCCGTGCTACTCTCCTTTCGCATCAACGACAATGCCGTGATTCGTGATGGCTACAGCAACTACTACGACAAGGTTGCGCCCAAATTCGCCGACATGAACGCCGCACAATTCAAAGCCGCTGGCGTGCGCGTCGTTCCACCCGCCGCCGCCCGTCGCGGTGCTTACATCGCCCCTGGCGTCGTGCTTATGCCCTCCTACGTCAACATAGGCGCCTACGTTGACAGCGGCACAATGGTAGACACCTGGGCAACCGTCGGCTCTTGTGCGCAAATCGGCAAAAACGTCCATCTCTCCGGCGGCGTCGGCATCGGCGGCGTGCTCGAACCCCTGCAAGCCGCGCCCACCATCATTGAAGACGACTGCTTCATCGGCGCCCGCTCCGAAGTCGTTGAAGGCGTGATTGTCGGCAAGGGCGCAGTCATCTCCATGGGCGTCTACATCGGGCAAAGCACCAAAATCTACCACCGCGAAACCGGCGAAGTGACTTACGGCTACATCCCCCCCGGTTCTGTTGTCGTCTCCGGCAACCTACCCTCCAAAGACGGCAAATACAGCCTCTACTGCGCTGTCATCGTCAAACAAGTAGACGAAAAAACCCGCAGCAAAGTCGGCATTAACGAATTGTTGCGCGATATTTAAGGGTTTCATTAAAACCTGGCAGACTTAAAAAAACTGTCAGGTGTACGCTGTGCACCTTTTTCAACTCAAGAGGCTCTAAAACATGAAAACCTTACAGATTGAATACGAGCATGATTTCTACCAATGGATTTACAAAAATATCGAATTACTCAAACAACGTAAGTTTTCAGAACTTGATGTAGATACCCTGGTTGACGAGTTAGAAAGCATGGCAAAACGCGACAAGCGTGAATTGATTAGCCACCTCATGATCCTCATTGCGCACTTATTAAAATGGCAGTTCCAGCCCGAACAGCGCAGCGGCAGTTGGCAAGGTTCAATTGATGAACAACGCCTGAGAATTTTACAACAACTGGAAGAAAGCCCCAGCCTGCACAATTTTCTCACTGAATCTATCGCCGCAAGTTATCCCAATGCGCTGAAATTAGCGAACAAGGAAACCAAATTACCGATGCAACTTTTTCCTCAAGCCTGCCCCTACTCAATAGAACAACTCTTGGATGAAAATTTTTATCCCCTCACTTTTAATATAGTCTGATTACTGGATTTTTATAATAAAAAATATATTAAATCATATACTTAATATCTATGAAAACATAATTATTGAGTAATCCTACTATAAATAGGCGCAAACCTTCTTCTCGTGCCAGCGTTCTACGCGGCGCGAGAACAAGCTCGCGTTCACTGAGCCTGTCGAAGTGAACGCCGAAGTGAACGAGCTTGCGTTTACTAAACAACAGCAAGGGTAAAAGGGTAAAAAAGCAAAGGGTTAAGTCCTCGGCGCAACACACACACGAAAACCGTGGTCGCCACGGTAGTCACGGCTATTGTAGCCACGCACAGCGGCGCGGCAATCGTCTGGATTAACGTACCAAGACCCGCCGCGCAGGACGCGACTACCCGAACCCCCTGTTTCCCAGGCTGAGCCATCCGTAGGCGCATTTTTGTAGTTATCATGCCAAGCATCTTGACACCATTCCCACACATTGCCGTGCATATCATACAAGCCCCAAGCATTCGGCAGTTTCTCGCCAACGGGGTGGGTTTTGCGCCTAGCGTTTTCGCCATACCAAGCATAGTCTTTATAAGCTGACTGGCATCATCGCCAAAGCCATATGCCGCTTGGCTACCTGCACGGCAGGCATATTCCCATTCGGCTTCACTCGGTAAACGATAAGTGTGTCCGGTGATTAGGCTCAGCCACGCACAATACGCCACCGCATCGTCCCAAGTCACATTAATCACTGGACGGAGCGCACGCCCCCAGCCTTCATCTTCGGGCTTTCTGCGCTGCGTCGCGGCACAAAAAGCCTCATATTCCTCTTCCTCAAAAGTGACCGGATAACGCCCGATAGCGAAGTCGGACACCTTGACTTCATGGACGGGCTTTGCGTTTTTAATATCGTCGCTGCCCATGCGGAAAGTGCCGCCTTTGAGCAAAATCATTTCGGGAAGCTGGGAGAGCCGCACCCTTCGACTAGGCTCAGGGTTCGGCTCTCCCAGATCGCGGAACGGATAACCATAAGCCCCGCGTAAATCCGCGCCGTCCAGCTTGGCATTTGCCCATTTCGCCCCGCGCAAATCCGCGCCGCGTAAGTTGGCGCGAGATAAATCCGCTTGATTTAATTCGGCATTCTGCAAATCCGCGCCTGATAAATCCGCCCCGCTGAGATCGCGTCCGCTTAAATTGACATTGGGAAAATCCAGACTGGGCAGTGCACCACGGAAAAATTGCGCCGCATCGAGAAAACGCAGCATGTGATCCGTGACACGCAGGCGTTTTTTCGGTTTTAAGTAGTTGGTTTTTAAGCCATACACCAGCAGAAACTCTTGGAAACTGTAGTGGCTGAAGCGTAGTTCTTGATCCGAGTTACGATTCAACAGCGAGCGTCCATCCACGCGAAACTTTTTCAAAAAGCTGATGTTTTTGTCTTGCTCAAGTAATTGGGTGAGTTCTGTCTGGCTGATACTGCGCCGCCCTTCGCGCTGCATTTTCACCGCGACCAGAATGCAGGCGCGGCGTAAATCGTTAAGGCTAGGCAGTTTGGCTTCGGCATGAATTTGATGCAGTTTGCGCACTTCACGCAACAACCAAGCGTTTATCAGGGCTTCATAAACGCTGTAAGCATTCCATTGGCGCGGCTGCGCGTCTTGCTCGGCATCCACCAAATCATCAATATGCGCCAGCAACAACGGGCGCGAGCGCAAAGAATCCATTGCCTGCAAAATGGCTTGAGCGCGTTTGATGAACTGCAAAAAATCTTCTGGCCGTGCAAAGCGTTTCTTAAAGCGTTTTTCAATGTATTCATTGATTTGGCGTTTATCGAACAAAGATAAAAACACCATCGGGCAGATGAAACTCCCCGCCGTGACACGCCTGGGTACGCCAAAGGGATTCATTTCTTGTCCGGGGAAAAATTGGGTGCGACAGGTGATGATGACGCGGTAAAAATGCTGGGTGTGGCTGAGCAGTTCTTGCAGCCGCGTTTCAATGCGTCCTAGCGCGGCTTTGTCTTCGTCCAGCGCGTCTAGCAATAACAAGGTGTTGCGTGGGCTTTGGATGGCTTTGAGGTCGTCTAAGGTGTTGGGGCTGAGTTTGAGCAGCACACAGTCATAACCTTGGGGCCAAAAGTTGGTCAGATGAAACAGTTTGAGCATTAATAACAAGGAGGTTTTGCCCATGCCCGCGTCAGACAGGATGAACATTTGCGTGCGCCCGTCGCGTTGTTGGTAATCACCGCCTTCAAGAAAAGCAAAAATCTGCTTAAACGCTTCTTGCTTGACTTCCGAGCGCGGCTGCTCAGTTTCGTGATAATCGGGCGGATTATGCTGCTGACAATTCGGCTGCACATAAACCTTGCTCAAATCTTCAGGATCATCAAAGCCTTGGCGACTCAGCGCATCCAGTTCTTGCGTTTTTTGACTGCGAATGGCTAGAAATCTTTGGCTAAGACTCAACAACAGTTTGACGGGCGTGGCTTCCGTCAGCAAATCCAGCAAATCACCGAAGTTGTTTAAACGCTTGAGTGCGGGTTCTAAGTCTTCCATCGGGTTTTCCTAGATAGTTGTATGCGTAAGATTTCTAGTCGTTCAGGCGTACCAATATCCATCCACTGACCTTGGTAATGTTCAGCCGTTGCTTGCCCATTTTGAATTGCGGTTTTCAGCAAGGGCGCGAGGGGAAATTTGCCTGCCTGACAATGTGCAAATAACGCAGGATGATACACGCCAATCCCGCTGAAAGTTAATTTCGGCGTTCCTTGCACAGCAAGGCGCCCATCCACCCAAGCAAAATCGCCGTTGGCATTGTGCTGCGGATTATCCACCAACACCAGATGCACCAAGCCTTTGAGTTTATTGTGTAATTGTTGCAAAGGGTAATCACACCAAATATCGCCATTAATCACCACAAAAGGCGTGTCGCCGTCGCTCAGCAACGGCAAGGCGCGATAAATCCCGCCGCCGGTTTCCAGTGCCTCGCCTTCAGGCGAATAGCGTATGTGCGCACCGTAAGCACGACCATCGCCTAAAAAATCCTCAATCTGCTCACCCAGCCAAGCATGGTTAATCACAATGTTGTGAAAACCCGCCTTAACCAGATTTTCTAGGTGAAATTCAATCAGGCATTTTTCATTCACTTTGAGTAGAGGTTTGGGGGTGGTGTCCGTCAAAGGACGCATACGCTCTCCGCGCCCGGCAGCAAGAATCATGGCTTTCATAATATTTATACCATTAATATAAAAATTGAAAAATTGGTTTTAATGTTTATTAACAAATAAATATGAATAACAAATCACATGTTTATAAATTTAGCAATGGTTATAATTAATTTATAGTCTATATTATAAATATAAATAACTCGATTTATTAGTTAATATAATTACAACTTTATGATGTAAATACATTAACCAAATATATCTGTTAGCCTTAAACCTATAAAAATCTATTTTTATTGATTTTATTCATTAATTTATAAAATAATTTATGTCTATAGTTAAAAACAAACATCATTTTTAATATTTATATCATAAGAATATAATCACAAAATAATAGCAAAATAGTTTTAACTATTTGGCTAAAATAATAATATTATCATTTGTTATCTGCTAAATAATTAGTATCAATATTGATGCGTATGATTTTTATTAAAATGACTTTATTAGTTTATATGAATAATACTCAAGGCAATAAATGCTTTTGCGTAAAGGTGTTTGGATTAGGCTCCAACCAATAAAAACCCCCATGCTGTTGGCGATGGCGTCAAGTATATCCGGCGTGCGGACAGCACTAAAAGATTGCAGATATTCGAGAAAAATGCCTAGAAAAATGAGAGACAAAAACAAGCGGAGGTGATTGCGCGGCGGATGCAGTTGGGCAAACCAGCCCATTAGAGTGGCGTAAGCTAAGAAGTGACCGAGTTTATCGTAAGAAAATAAAGTACCCAAAGAGGGCATTTTAGGGGTTAAGGAAAGCCAAACAACCAGGGCGATGAGGACGAACCCTAGTAGTTGCCAAAACCATAAAAAACGCAGATTGGGTTGCGGGAGATGACAGGTGTTTTTTGAAAAAACCTTAAATAACAGCTTGTTGCCGTATTTTTTGCAGCTTTGCAAAATTTTTTCAAAAGGTAGCACGAGAGTAGAACGAAAAAGGGCGAGCTGGTTTTGATGCCTAAAAAAGCCTTTAAATTCAATGCCGATGAGAGGAGTCGAACCTCCGACCTACTGATTACGAATCAGTTGCTCTACCAACTGAGCTACATCGGCGAGAAACGAGCATTTTACTGTATTTTTTGGTTTAAGTAAAAATTTCTATTTCAGACGCGGGGTTGTTCAACTGCCGCTGTTAAGCGTTTTTGCGTCTCTGGGGTGAGGGAAATTCCCAGCCGCTTTAAGTGCTGTGTCACGGCTTGCAAGATGCCTTGTTTGTCTAGCCCAGCATCCGCCAGAAGTTGACTTTGGCTGCCGTGTTGGATGTAAGTATCTGGTAAACCTAGATTTAACAGCGGGATGCGTAGCCCTTGAGTCTGTAGATATTCGTTGATACCGCTGCCCGCACCGCCCATCACTGCATTTTCCTCCAGTGTGACGAGCAGCTCGTGTGTTTGTGCGGCGACAAGCACTTGTGCTGCGTCCAGTGGCTTAACAAAACGCATGTTTACTACGCTGGCGTTGAGCACTTCGGCGGCTTGTAGGGCGGGTTGTACTAAGCTGCCAAAGGCTAAAAATGCGATTTTGCGCCCTTCCCGTCGTACTTCGCCCTTGCCGATGGGCAGGGTGGTTTTAACATCTGACTGCACTTCTACGCCGGGTCCTGAGCCTCGCGGATAGCGCACTACTGCGGGTCCTGTGTGGGCAAAGCCGGTGTTGAGCATGAGTCGGCATTCGTTTTCATCGGCGGGCGCCATGATCAGCATGTTGGGAATGCAGCGCAAATAGCTGAGATCGAAGCTGCCCGCATGGGTGGGTCCGTCAGTGCCGACTAAGCCTGCGCGATCAACGGCGAATAATACGGGAAGATTTTGCAGTGCGACATCGTGAATCAGTTGATCATAAGCGCGTTGCAAAAAGGTGGAATAAATCGCCACAACGGGCTTTAAGCCCTCGCACGCCATGCCGGCAGCTAGGGTCACGCTGTGCTGTTCGGCGATGCCTACGTCAAAATAACGCTGCGGAAAACGCTCGGAAAAGCGCACCATGCCTGAGCCTTCGCGCATGGCGGGGGTAATGCCGATAAGGCGCTCGTCGTGGGCTGCCATGTCGCATAGCCAGTCGCCGAAAACCTTGGTATAGGTAGGTTTGCTAGGCGATTTAGCTTCCATTTTGCCGCTGATTTTGTTGAAAGCACTGACCCCGTGATAGGTGCAGGGATCGGCTTCGGCGGGCGCGTAGCCTTTGCCTTTTTTCGTGATCACATGCAGAAATTGCGGACCTTCTAATTCTCGCACATTATTTAACGTATTGAGTAACATAGGTAAATCGTGACCATCTACTGGACCTATGTAATTGAAACCGAGTTCTTCAAATAGGGTGCCAGGCACAAACATGCCTTTCATGTGTTCTTCGGTCAAACGCGCCAGCTCGCGCAATTGCGAGGGCATGTTTTGTAAGATTTTTTTGCCACTTTCGCGCACACCTGTGTACAAGGAGCTGGATAAAACCCGCCCTAGGTATTGTTGCAAAGCCCCGACATTGGGCGAAATGGACATCTCGTTGTCGTTGAGAATGACCAGCAAATTGGCATCCAAATCGCCGGCGTGATTAAGCGCCTCAAATGCCATGCCTGCCGTCATAGCGCCATCGCCAATCACCGCCACCACACGGCGATTTTCGCCTTTTTGCTGGGCTGCCAGCGCCATACCGAGCGCGGCGCTGATGGAGGTGCTGGAGTGCCCAACGCCGAAGGTGTCATATGGACTTTCGCAACGCTTGGGAAAGCCTGAAATACCACCGTATTGGCGGATTTGATGCAGGGCTTCGCGGCGCTCGGTAAGGATTTTGTGCGGATAGCTTTGATGACCGACATCCCAGACTAAGCGATCATTGGGTGTATCAAAGGCATAATGTAAGGCAATGGTCAATTCCACCACGCCGAGATTGGAGGAAAAATGACCGCCGGTTTCGCTGATGGTCGCAATTAAAAAACCGCGCAATTCTTCTGCCAAGCGGATCAGTTCAGTACTGGACAATTGGCGAAGTTGCTGAGGATTATCAATGCGTTCCAGCAAAGGATAGGAATTAAAGTCAGTCATAGGTGCGCACTTTATTATCTATTAGTATCTGAAAGAAAGAAAATTTGGGGCGGGTAACGGACAATAGTCGCGCAGGCAGGCTATAAATGCAAGACGCTTTTTCTTAAACCCTAGCTTTAACAAAGACTAAGAAGCTTAAAATCAAAGCGTTTTACGCTTGCCATGCAGCACGCAACAAGTGCATTCACGCCTAACAGTGATTCAGCAGCTTGTGCGCCTTGATTCCATTTGTAACCTTTTGCTTTTATCATGGGGGCACTTTTCTCAGTCAAAAAGACCATTGGCAAACTGGCTGTCTGCGTTTAACAGGTTGCACTCAACTCTGTATAGCCAGTGTCCATGCACAAAATTAAGCCGTTATTAAGGAGCTATTAAAACATGCTAACAATTAAAAATATTCCCCTACCGGATATTGGAAACTTTTCCGGGGTGGAAGTTATAGAGGTGATGGTAAAAGCGGGCGATAGTATCAGCGCAGAAGCTTCGCTGGTGACCTTGGAAAGTGACAAGGCGGCAATGGAAATCCCCTGCCCCGATAGCGGAAAAGTACACGAAGTGCTGGTGAAAGTCGGCGATAAGGTGTCTCAAGGTACTTTACTCATTACCTTGGAAGTGAGCGAAGAGGGTGGCGCAGTGGCAGATACGCCGATGCTTCCGCCGTCGCGTGCGGCGCTGGAATCGCCCAGCGCACCGCCGCCCGCACCAGAAGCCAAGCAACCGCCGCCAGCACTGGTGCGGATTGATGATTCCTTGCGTCCCAAAGCGCACGCCAGCCCTTCAGTGCGTCGTTTTGCCCGCGAGTTAGGCGCAGACTTGAGCAAAGTGAAAGCTTCTGGGCGCAAAAATCGCATTCTGAAAGAAGATGTACAAGCCTTTGTCAAAAGCGAACTCAGCAAGCCGGCGGCTGCACCAAGCGGCGGTTTTGCCTTGCCAGAGATGCCAGAGATTGATTTTAGCCAATTTGGTGAAATTGAAACCAAGGCTTTTTCGCGTATCAAAAAACTCTCAGGTCCCGCGTTACACCGCAGTTGGCTGCATATTCCGCATGTCACACAATTTGATGAAGCCGACATCACGGATTTAGAAGCTTTTCGCAATAGCCTAAAACCTGAAGCTGAAAAACGTGGGGTTAAAGTCACGCCGCTGGCATTTTTGATTAAAGCTGCCGTTGCCGCGCTGAAAGCCTATCCCGATTTCAACGCTTCACTGGCGCCTGATAAAGAAAGCCTGATTCTCAAAAAATATTTTCACATTGGCTTTGCCGTAGATACGCCCGGCGGTTTAGTGGTGCCGGTCATCCGCGATGTAAATTTCAAAGGCATTTTTGAAATCGCCACCGAGTTAGCCACCTTTGGCGAAAAAGCCCGCGCTGGCAAATTAGCGCCCGCCGATATGCAAGGCGGCTGCTTTACCATTTCCAGCCTAGGTAGCATTGGCGGCACCGCCTTTACGCCCATTATTAATGCGCCGGAAGTAGCGATTCTTGGCGTATCCAAAGCCAAAATGCAGCCAGTATACGAACAGGGCGCATTCGTGCCGCGCCTGATGTTACCGCTGTGCTTATCCTACGATCACCGCGTGGTTGACGGCGCACAAGCCGCTCGCTTCACCAGTTATTTAAGCTACATTTTGTCTGACGTGCGGCGTTTGCTGGTGTAGCCAGGTGGCTTGCAAAAGACCTTGGAAAAGTGTGCTTTTAGATTAAAGTGAGTGCGAATTTTTTCTGCTATATCAGTTGGTTAGGTTATGCGCTGACATGACTTAACCAGCAGATAACAGCAAAGCAGCGAAACCATGAGGTCAGCAGCGCGTAACTCAGCAAAGCAGTTGGGTGGAATGGCACCTTATACGATTTTCTACTTTTGTTGAATTTAAGGATACCTGTTATGTCTGCATCTTCGCTAAAAGTGAGTTTTTTCAGCCTCTTGTTGCTACATGGCGCAAGTCAAGTTGATGCCAGCACCGAACAAAAGCTGCCTGGTTTGTTGGAGTTGCCGTTTGCATCTTTATTTGATGTAGAAATTGTCACTGCGTCCAAACACCAGGAAAACATTAATGACACACCTGCCACTGTGATGGTCATTACCCAGCAGCAAATTCTCCAGCGCCGTTACACCAGCTTGATAGATTTGTTGCAAGACTTACCTGGCGTAGATTTACAGCGCGGCACGCGCTCTACTGCGTACCATAATGTGTCTTTGCGCGGACATTTAAGCAACGCTAAGTTTCTGATTTTACAAGATGGTGTGCGTATTGAGCCAGGCGTTGGGGAATTGATTCCGGTGGCGGAAAACTTTCCACTACATCATGTCAAGCAAGTGGAAATTTTGTTTGGTCCAGCCGCCGCGCTCTATGGCGCAGATGCTTTTGCCGGTGTCATCAATATGTTGACGGAAGATGGTAAAGCCTTGAAAGGCGGAGAACTTTCTCTGACCGCAGGCACAGACGATTATGGCTATTTGTCGGCGCGTGCGGGTGCGGAATTGCAAAAAGGCGTGGATTTGGTGGTGGGGGCACATGTGCATAGTGCGGATATGGCATCCTTGCAGGATTTTTATCCCAATGATTTTATTAAAGTAGATGCCAAAACCTTTGACGGGCGACTGAAAATACCAGCGGCTGAGCGTGAAGAGTACACAGCCCCCCTCAGCAGCCACAGTATTTTCGCTAAATTGAATATAACCGAACATTTTACCCTGGGTTTTCAGCAGTCATTTTTCCGTAGCCTAACCAGCACGGGCGACTTACCCAAAGCCACTTTATACCTTGAAGACGCGCACTGGGATACGGAAATTAACACGGTCTACGGGCGTTGGCGCTATGATTTAAGCGACCAGCTATCCAGCGAAACCCTATTGGAATACAACCGCCATGATATTTTGCCAGGCTCTAAATTCTTAAATATTTATGTGGATTTTGAAGATGATGGCTACGAATACGCCAAAAGCCAGAAACACAGCTTGGAACAACAATTCACTTATTTATTCGGCGATGAACATACGTTGATTGGCGGGTTTTCTTATGGTAGCTATTATTCTCTGCCACAGGTGCCAGATTTACCCAGTCCTTTTATTGTAGGATTAGCACCAGAGCAACAACAACTTTACTACCCGAATACCAATAACAGCTTACCAATTGTATTTTTTGATACCCACTACAACAACCAAGCGGCTTATTTGCAATTACAATCAAATTGGCTAGAACCATTTTCCACCACTTTAGGCGTGCGCTATGACGATAATTCTTCCTTTGGTGGTACTTGGAATCCGCGTTTAGGCTTTGTTTACCGCATTCAGCCAGAAACAGTGGTGAAAATGCTCTACGGCGAAGCCTTCCGTGCGCCCACCGCCACTGAAGGTTACGCAACTTTCGGCACCTTTACCGGCGCTAAAAATGCTAAAGGCGAATATATCAGCAGCTTCTTTCGCGCACCTAACTTCAATTTACAACCCGAAAAAGCTCGCAGCCTAGAACTCAGTTTAAGCCATGAATTTCATACGCATTTGAATATGAATCTTGCCGCTTATTGTGCTGAAGTAGGCAACCTGATTGCGACTGTGAACATGAAAGAACCGCTGCAATTCATCCCAGGTGGTTTCATTCAATCCACCAATCAAAAAGGCAATGTAGGCACAGAAACGCGCTATGGACTGGATGCCAGCCTGAATTATCAACACCGCTTTGGCGGCGGGATCAACGGTCATTTCTGGGCGAATTACAGTTACATTGATGGCAGCGTACAAGACGGCGTGAATAACCCAGAACTGGATTTATTTTATGTATCAAAACATAAGGTTAGGCTAGGCAGTACCCTAAGTTACGGCAAGTATTTCATCACCCCGCAACTCTATTACATCGGCAAAGCCAGCACCGGACGCCAAGATAAAGCCCATCCCGGACGTCTGCTACAAACGCCCGATTATTTCTTAGCTAACTTGCACTTAGGCGTAAACGATCTGGTGAAAAATCTATCGTTTTATGTAGACATCAACAATCTGCTCGATGCGCGTTACTACGCCGCCGCTGGGTCTGCCAGCACGACTTTCACGCGAATGCCGCAACAACCGCGCAGCTTCATGTTTAGCTTGAATTACCGTTTTTAACCAGGATTTACCTTGGAATATCCAGCCAATCCCGCCACTGCTGAAACAGTTCGGCATCCAGCGCGGCGGCGACTGAACGCGGCGCTAAACTGGGCTGCAACACCGCATCACCCGCCAAAGTAAGCGCAGAACCACCCGCTTCGCTCAGAATCAAACTTGCGGCGGCATAATCCCAGAGTTTTTGTGCGCCGTGCAGATACAGATGCACGCGCCCAGCTGCCAGCCAGCACCAATCTAACGCCACTGAACCTAAACTGCGTTGCGAGGCATAAGGGGGTGTGCTGCTCAGGCGTTGCGCAAGTGCGGGCGGTAAGCGTTTAAAATCAATCAATGCCAGGCTTTTCGCCAGCGGAATGTGCACAGTGGCTTTGCCAAGCGCCTGTCCGTTGCACCAAGCGCCTTGGTTTTTCGCTGCGTAAAAGCATTCATCGCGCACCGGGTCGTAAATCATGCCTAAGCGCACCTCTCCGGCTTCCAACAGCGCCAACGAGACGGCAAAAAATGGAAATCCGGCGGCGAAATTGCGCGTGCCGTCTAAAGGGTCAAGAATCCACAAACGCTCGGCGCTGTCGAGCAAAGCTTGCTGCTCAGCGGGCGGTGATTCTTCTCCCAGCAACGGAATTTCTGCATACAGTGTTTGCAGTGCGCTTTGCACCCTTTGCTGCATTGCAATATCGGCGGCGGTCAGCAGACTGCCGTCGGCTTTTTCGCTGCTTTGGCTATGCAGAAAAGCGGGTAACAAAGCGGCTTGAGCGGCTTCTTTCAGCAGGCGGTGCAATGATTCAAGATTGTTCTTCAAGTATTAGTCCCTCTATGCGTTGTTTTTTGCCGGGTCAAACGCAGCGCATTGGCGACTACCAGCAGGGAGCTGCCAGACATACCGATGGCAGCCATCCAGGGTTGCACCCACCCAAAGGCGGCGGCGGGCAGCGCCAGCAGGTTGTAAGCCACTGCCCAGGCTAGGTTTTGTCGGATAATGCGCAAAGTTTTTTGTGCAGTATCAATGCCTTGCACTAGGTTTTGCAGGTCTTCGCTGAGTAGAATCATGTCGGCGCTGGCGCGGGCGACTTGCGTACCGCCGCCCATCGCAATGGAAACTTGCGCCGCTGCCAGCACGGGCGCGTCGTTGACGCCATCGCCGATCATGGCAACAGTTGCGCCCTGTGCTTGTAAGGCTTTGACTTGACTGAGCTTGTCGTCTGGGCTGAGATTGGCAAACACTTGCGTGATGCCGACGCTCTGGGCAACGCGCTGTGCGCAAGCCGCGTGGTCGCCAGTCAGCAATAACACTTGTTTGCCGCTGCTGTGCAGGCTTTTGATTAATTCTTGCGCGCCAGGGCGCACCTGATCGCCGAGCGCAAAGGCGCAGTGAATTTGTTGGCTATCTGCTAACCACACTAGACTGTGCCCTTGTGCTTGCAGGTTGGCAAGACGCTGCGCGTCGGGTTTTAAGCCGGTCTGTGTCTGGATGAATACATGAGTGCCTATGTACCAGAGCTGGTCGTCAATCATGCCGCTTAAGCCCTGACCTGGGTGGTTGCTGACCTCAGAGGTACTCAGGGAACGCCTGTCGGTTACTGAGTTTGTCACTTCGGTCACTTCGGTCACTTCGGTCACTTCGGTCACTGAGCTTGTCGAAGTGGTCGAAGTGGGAGTGGTCGAAGCAGCAAAGGCGACCAGCGCCTTGCCCAGCGGATGTTCGGAATGCTGTTCTAAGGCGGCGGCATAGCTCAGACAATGTGCGCGGCTGAGAGCGGAAAAGGTTTGCATATCCAGCACATGCAGTTGTCCGTCGGTTAAAGTGCCGGTTTTGTCAAACACGAAATGCGTGGCACGCGCCAGGGTTTCCAGCGCATGACCGCGTGTGGTCAGCAGCCCGTGTTGAGTCAGGGTGCCAGTGGCAGCGGTCACGGCGGTGGGCGTTGCCAGCGACAGGGCGCAAGGGCAGGTGACCACTAGCACTGAGAGGGTAATTGCCAGCCAAGCGTCAGGCGCGTATTGCCACCAAAACAGCGCCACGCTACTTGCCAGCAACAGCACTGCCAGTACAAACCAAGCAGCGGTGCGGTCGGCGAGTTGGGTTATGGCGGGTTTTTCGGTTTGCGCTCGCTCCAGCAAGCGCAAAATGTGTGATAGCAGCGTGTCCTGCCCGAGCTTGTCCACGCGCAAGGTCAGCGGGCTTTCGATGTTGACTGTGCCCGCCGCCACTGTGTCGCCGCTGCGCTTAGGCAATGGCAGGCTCTCGCCCGTCAGCAGCGACTCATCCACGCTGGAGCGCCCGCTGAGGACTGTGCCGTCTGCTGGAATGCTGTCGCCAGGGCGCACCAGCACAGTGTCGCCTGGGGAGAGTTCGACCACCGCCACCAGGGTTTCTGTGCCATCCTCGTGCAGACGTGTCGCCATTGCTGGCAGCATTTGCACCAGAGATTCGGCGGCGTGGGCGCTGCGCCGCCGCGCCATGAGTTCAAAATAACGTGCCAGCAGTAAGAAAAACACGAACATCACCACCGAGTCGTAATACACATGTTGTCCGCCAAACAGCGTTGTCCACAGGCTACCGGCAAACGCCAGCCCGATGCCCAGGGATACTGGCACATCCATGCCTGCCTGCCGGTGCTTGAGATCGCGCCAGGCGCTTTGGAAAAACGGCGGCGCTGAATACAAGAGCACTGGCAATGTGAGCACCAGGTTTAACCAATTGAAAAGACTGCGGTAGTGGCTTTCCATGCCGTAAAAATCTCCGGCATAAAGCGCCACCGAAACCATCATTACCTGCATTCCCAACACACCTGCTAATCCCAAACGACGCAACTGGCGCTTGCGCTCGGCTTCCAGCAATTCCTGCTGACGACTGGGATCATAGGGATGTGCTAAATAACCGATGGCGCTGATGGCTTGGAGAATCTGGCTCAGTCTGATTTGGCTATTGTCCCACCGCACCCGTGCGCGATGCGTGGAATAATTGATGCCGACTTGCAACACCCCGGGCAGACTGCGAATGTGGCGCTCGTTCAGCCACACGCACGCAGCGCAAGTGATACCTTCGAGAATCAGCGAAGCTTCGCGCACCTGTTCGCCCTCTTGTTGCACGAAGGTTTTTTGAATATCTGGGTTGTCGTAAATTTCCGTTTGGCGCAAAAACGCTGGCACCAGTTCTTGTCCGGTTGGCGCGTTTTGGGTGCGGTGCTTGTAAAAATCGCCCAAGCCGTTGTCTATAATGGCTTGTGCTACCGCCTGGCAACCCGCGCAACACATGGCGCGGATTTCGCCTTCAATGGTGACTTGAAAGTGTGTATGGGGCGGCACGGGTAAACCGCAGTGAAAACAGTTGTGATGAGCCTGCTGCATGGTGCTTGATGAAATCCCTTGGATGAGCGAGAGAAAGGCGATGCCTACGTTCTCTGCACAGTCAAAATGAAAACCCTTAAAGGATGATATTTATCCCCTGAAAAGCGGCATATTACAAGAAAACATCATCCCGCTTGTATTTAGACTCTGTTAAGGTGTGCTGCCGCCATCCATAATGTCAGCAGAGCTGACTGCTTGGATGGCGAATGGGTTGCCTTGATGATAAGTCTTTTTCTCACACAGATATTGTCGCTTACGCGAACTGGCGTTTGATAGGCGGAGAAAAATTTTTAATTCGGGTACACTTTTTAGCCTATATAGCCGTTGCCTAATACAGAAGGGAACAACGGCATCCCTTTGCAATATTTTCTTAATTTTCTAAATAGCGATTGTTTTATGAATGACACACTAGACACTACAGGATATTCACAGCTCCCCCAAAAAATGCTAATCACTTCGGAAATGATGGCAGGAGGGGTTAAACCTTTATTGTTTATTGGCGGGGCTTGTAATATTCAGGGTCCAAAGGGAGCGGAACGCAATCCTGGGCGCGATCCTTTAGCCGCTTGGCTAAGCTCTAAAGGCTGGAGTTATTTTGATCCACAAATTCACCCCAGTACGCATGGGCGCGAGTATGTGTGGGGAATTGATGGTCCTCAGGAAAAGCGCGCCCGCGCTTTGGCTAAGTTGCGTGTTTACGAAATTATTCCTATGACTATTGAGGCGGTCACTATGCTGGAAATTATGGATGACGCTCGGCTAGGACGCACCAGCATTGTTTGGTTGCGTCAGGGAAATATTTTTGAACCCATCGGCTTAGGTGGGCGCGATGAATTGTTGAATAATACTGAATTGCGGCAGAAGGTTGGGGATATGGTGTATTCGCATTTGTTGGCGTATGTCAATGCAGGACGCCAGGTGCGCTCGGAAATGCAGCTTATGCTGACGGATTGCCAGAATATTGTGTTTGTGAGTAGTTTTGAAGAATTGAAAAACGCCGTGACGCATTTGATGCGTTTATATGAGGGACGCTGAAGCAGTTGCCCGCTTCAGCTTTGGTCAATTACAGCAGTTCCCGCACATCAGTAAAATGCCCGGTAATTGCGGCGGCTGCCGCCATTGCTGGGCTGACTAAATGAGTGCGCCCACCCGCGCCTTGACGCCCTTCAAAATTGCGGTTAGAGGTGGAAGCACAACGCTCGCCTGGCTCTAGGCGGTCGGCATTCATCGCCAAGCACATGGAACAGCCGGGCGCCCGCCATTCAAACCCAGCAGTGCGGAAAATCTCATCTAAGCCTTCTTGCTCGGCTTGCTGCTTAATCAAGCCCGATCCTGGCACCACCAACGCCGCTTTAATGTTGCTTGCCACTTTGCGCCCTTTCACGATAGCTGCCGCTGCACGCAAATCTTCCAAACGCGAATTGGTGCAAGAACCGATAAATACCTTGTCTATGGCGATGTCGCTGATTGGCATATCTGCGCTTAAGCCCATATACTGCAAAGCACGACGCATTCCTTCGGTTTTCACTGGATCGCTGATGTGTGCGGGGTTAGGTACTGCGTCCGTGATTGCTGCGACCATTTCTGGCGAAGTGCCCCAGGTCACTTGCGGGGCAAGCTGGCTCACATCAAAGCGTATCTCGGCATCAAAGGCTGCGCCTTCGTCTGAATGCAGGTCTTGCCAAGCGTGTACGGCTTGTGCCAAAACCGCGCCTTGGGGGGCGTAGGGACGTCCCTGAACATAGTCAATGGTTTTGTCATCTACCGCCACCATGCCAGCGCGTGCGCCTGCTTCAATGCTCATGTTGCACAGGGTCATGCGCCCTTCAACGGACAGAGCGCGAATTGCTGGTCCGGCAAATTCGATAGCGTAACCCGTACCGCCTGCCGTGCCGATTTTGCCAATGATTGCCAAGATAAGGTCTTTCGCGCTCAGTCCGTTGGCTAAGATGGAATCTACCAAAATGCGCAAATTTTTGGATTTTTTCTGTACTAAACATTGGGTGGCTAACACATGCTCAACCTCGGAAGTACCAATACCGAAGGCAAGTGCCCCCAGCGCACCGTGTGTAGACGTATGAGAATCGCCGCAAACCAGCGTCATACCAGGTAAAGTAGCGCCCTGTTCAGGACCAATCACATGCACAATGCCTTGGCGGATGTCCTGCATTTTGAACTCGGTGATGCCAAAGTAGTCGCAATTTTGGTCTAAAGTTTCTACTTGCAGGCGCGACACGGGATCAATAATGCCCTGTTCTAAACCCGTAGTAGGCACATTATGGTCGGGTACCGCGAGGTTGGCAGCCAAGCGCCAAGGGGTGCGTCCCGCCAGCCGTAAGCCTTCAAAGGCTTGGGGTGAGGTGACTTCATGGATCAAGTGCCGATCAATGTACAGCAAGGCAGTGCCATCTTCGGCGCTGCTGACGACGTGGGCTTCCCATAATTTGTCATAAAGTGTGGCTCTCAGCATTTTGGGGTTTTCCTTATAAAACAATGAAAATTTCTGCATTTTACGGCAAATCGAAGCTTTTTTTCAGCTTTATCCTGTGCCTATTGACGGGCATAGTTTGTGCTGTGCCCAACGAGTACGCGGATAAAGCCAATCATCTGTATCAGTTTGTCAAACATGTGCAGTGGCCTCAAACCAAAGTTTTGAATATCTGCGTGGTGGGCGCTAATCCTTTGGCTAACCAGTTAAAGCAGCTTGTGCAAGGGCAGACGGTTGGCGGACGCGATTTACACACCAAGCCAGCGTCTCCAACGCAATCTGTAGCGGGTTGTCATCTCTTGTTTGTAAGCAAAAGTTTAAGCAATCAGCAAGTTAAAGCCATTCTACAAAGCGCCAGCCCATCTGCTTTGACGGTAGGGGAACAAACCGACTTTATCCGGCTTGGCGGTATTATCAATTTTATTATCCAAAATAACAAAGTGCGCTATGAAGTCAATTATTCCTTGGCAAAACAGCGTGGCTTAAAATTGGGCTATCAATTAGTTAAACACGCCAGCAAAAGGCATTAGCCGAGGCTTTTGCTTGACCGCAAACTGAACCGCATTACCCAATTTTTTCATAAACTTAAGTTGATGTGCGTAAAAAAGGGTAGGCGGTATCTTGGATGTACCAATTCATGGAGAACCTGATGGTCAATTTCCGCGATCTGCCGATTCGCTACAAGCTGACCCTGATGACGCTGTTTATCAGCGGAACTATCCTGCTGTTGAGCAGCAGTGCTTTTGTCACCTACGATTTATTGCAACTCAGGAAAAACTTACACAATGATATTGCGGTCACTGCCACCATGTCTGCATACACCACTTCAGGTCCATTGGGCTTAGGTTATCCTGAAGATGCTGGACAATTTTTAATCGCTTTGCGCGCTAACCCGCACATACTCGCTGCACGGATTTATCAAACGGACGGTCAGGCGTTTGTCACCTATCAACAGCGCGATCTGGCACAACAGATCATTTATACGCGCACCAAAGTCGCTCTGCTGGAATTGCTCATGGAGCAAAGCTTTCGCTTTGAAGACAGTGAAAAAGAAGATTTGCGGCAATTTTTCAAGGCTCAGGATCAACTGTTTTTAACCCATGACATGCAGCAGAAACTCCAAGTTTTTCTGCGCAATAAAACCAACCTATTACCCGCAGCACTGGCGCAAGATTTGGCTTACTTGTTGGCACAGCAGCAGCGTCTTTTGCCAGAGACGCTGCCCCAAGCGCAATTAGCACAGGCAACCCGCATAGGTACGCAACACCTGTATTTTGCACAAAGCATTGCGGATATAGAAGAAGGGGTCGTCCGCTACGACAAACCCATAGGTCACTTGCTGCTGGTGGTGAATTTGAGCGATTTATACGAGCGTATTCGCTGGTATTTATTCATCGCCCTGAGCATAGTGCTGGGCGCCACTGGTTTGGCGCTGTGGCTGACTTCGCGCTTGCAAAAGCTCATAGTGCAACCGATTCACACTTTATCAGACCTGACCCACCAGGTTTCTACCGATAAAGACTATAGCCTGCGCAGTCACTACCAGAGTGGTGACGAATTAGGCGTCTTGTCTAGTGGACTGAATGCCATGCTCAACGCCATTCAAATGCGCGACGAACAGCTTGCCAAACACCGCGACCAACTAGAGCACACAGTGGCAGAACGTACCGCAGAACTGAAAAAAGCCAATCAGCAGTTGACCTATCAAGCGTTTCATGATGCGCTGACCAACTTACCCAACCGTGCGCTGTTTGTGCAACAGGTTGAGCAAGCCATTAAACATGCCAAAGAACAAGAACATGCGCTGGCGATGTTGTTTATTGACCTGGATCATTTCAAATACATCAACGATACCCTAGGGCATTCCGCGGGCGACCGCATTTTGCAAGAAGTTGCCAAACGTCTGCTGTCTTGCACACGCCAGCCAGAAGACCTGGTAGCACGGTTAGGCGGCGACGAATTTACCGTGCTCTTGCGCAATGTCAAAGAACCGCTCAATGCCGGCATAGTGGCGGGCAAAATTTTACGCGCACTGGCGTTGCCGTTCCGTTTCAATGTACAGGATTTGTACGTCACGCCCAGCATCGGCATCAGCATTTATCCTGATGACGGCGATGACGTAGGCACACTGATGCGCAACGCCGATACCAGCATGTACGTTGCCAAACAGCAAGGGCGCAACAATTACCAGTTTTACACCGCTGGCGCTAATACTGCTTCAGCCAATCGCCTTAAACTGGAAAACAAATTACGCCAAGCCATTGAATTTAACGAGTTTGAGGTCTGGTATCAACCGCGCTTCGACCTCAATAACGGACAACTGGTCAGCGCCGAAGCCCTCATACGCTGGCGCAGCCCCGAACAAAAATTAGTGCCGCCCGCTCAATTTATTCCGCTGGCTGAAGACACCGGACTCATCATTCCCATCGGCGAAAAAGTGCTGCGCGCCGCTTGCGAAAACAACCTGCTGTGGCAACACCCGCAACAGTCGCCCGTAGAGGTTTCAGTCAACCTGTCTGCACGGCAATTTGTACAAGAAGACCTGTTAAGCAAAATTGACAAACTCTGCAAAGAAACCGGCATGAAACCAGAACTGCTGGAACTTGAACTGACCGAAAGCTTAATCATGCCTAAAGCCTCCGACACCATAGAAACCCTGCGGGCGCTGAAAGAAACTGGCGTTAAAATCTCCGTAGACGATTTTGGTACGGGCTATTCCTCGCTCAGTTACCTTAAGCGTTTTCCCATTGATATTTTGAAGATAGATCAATCCTTTATCTACGATATTGGCATGGATTCGGACGATACCACGCTGGTGACCGCCATTATCGCAATGGCACACAAGCTCAATCTTAAAGTGGTTGCTGAAGGTGTAGAAACTCAGCAACAGCTTGATTTCCTGCGCCTGCACCAATGCGACTATGTGCAAGGTTTCCTGCTCGGCAAACCGATCCCCGCTAAAGCCTTCAAAATCCTCATTGATCAGCGTTGCGACATTGACAGCTACCGCCTCGCAGTCCGCGAACTGCGCCACAGCGGTGAAGAAGACTGGTTAAAAGAGATCGAATATTGATTCAGTGGGCTAAAGCCGAGTGAACTTTTCTGGATACTTAGGTGTCACACTGTTATAAAAATCATAGAGTTGGCGCAGGTCTTTTTCCATGTCGTCACTGGTGTGCAACACCCCCGCAATACCCGCTTCTTTTTTTGCGTAATCTAAATAGCCCAGAGCAATGGGCACTTGAGCGTTTTTAGCCAGATGGTAAAAGCCCATTTTCCAGCGTTTTACCGCGCTGCGCGTGCCTTCTGGCGTAATCATCACGACTAAGGTGGGTTCTTGGCGAAACAACTGGCTCATGGTCTCCACCATCGTATTGCGCGTCGTGCCTGCATGTTTGGGCGTGCGATCTATGGGAATTGCGCCTAAGCGTTCAAACAGGGTTTTGAAGGGAAAACGCACCCACTCCTGTTTGATGGTAAAACGTACTTTTAGCCCCATTTGATCATAAGCTGCCATAGCGTAGATGAGGTCCCAATTACTGGTGTGGGGCGCAGCAATGAGCACGCATTGAGTCACTTCTTTAGGCAGCACCGGACCGACTTTCCAGCCGTGCAGCTTGAATAACCAGCGACAAATACTTCTAAACATAATTTTTATCCTTTTTTGAGGTTGAGAAACGCGATGAGCCCATTTCGCCAGCCGCTGTATACCCATTCCCAAACACCGATCACCGGCATTTTGCTAACTAACTTAGGCACGCCGCAAGCTCCCACGCCAGCGGCGTTGCGGCGCTATTTAGCCGAGTTTTTAAGCGACCGGCGGGTTGTGGAGCTACCGCGCTGGCTGTGGTGGCTGATTTTACACGCAATTATTCTGCGTGTGCGTCCAGCGCGTTCAGCACGCGCCTATAAAAAAATCTGGACGCCGGAAGGTTCGCCGCTGTTGCAGATTGCGCGGCAGCAAGAAGCCGGTATTCGCACCCGCTTGGAACAGGCTTTTTCTGGTGCAGTAGCGGTAGAATTGGGAATGCGTTACGGGCAGCCATCCATACAGCAGGCATTGGAGCGTTTGCGAGCAGCGGGCGTGAATCGCTTGCTGGTGTTGCCGCTGTATCCGCAATATTCCTCGGCAACCGTCGGTTCAACTTTTGATGCGGTCAGTCGCACATTGCAGACTTGGCGCTGGCTACCAGAACTGCGTTTTATCTCTCATTATCATGAAGATAGCGGTTATATTCAGGCGCTGGCTGAAACAATTCGCAGCTATTGGCAACAACACGGGCGCCCGGATAAATTGCTGCTGTCATTTCACGGCATTCCTCAGCGTACCTTTTTAGCCGGCGATCCTTACCATTGCGAATGTCACAAAACCGCTCGTTTAGTCGCAGAGCAGCTAGAACTCGCCGAAGGCTTCTGGCAAGTCACCTTTCAATCCCGCTTTGGGCGCGAGGAATGGCTAAAGCCCTACACAGACCATCAACTGCAAGCCCTGGGTGCAGCGGGTGTCAGGCGGGTTGACCTGGTATGTCCCGGCTTTTCCGCCGATTGTTTGGAAACCCTAGAAGAAATTGCGCATGAAAACCGTGCGCTGTTTCTGCAAGCCGGCGGACAGGCATTTCATTACATTCCGGCGCTGAATGCCGACCCTGCGCACCTGGACGCGCTAACGCAGTTAATTATGCGCAACACGCAAGATTGGCTGGCAGACGCCAATGCGCAGGCGCAAACGACAACAGCCAAACGCATTGAGCGAGCACAGGCATTGGCAGCGCAACTGGGTATTGTTGAGCACTCTAATCAACCGAGCTTAAAACAATAACCAAGCGAAGCAAGAAGGCAAAAACGGTTGCACCTTATGCCCTTCATCTTTCCTTCCTGCATTTTTGCTCATTGAGCCTACTGATAGGGTTTACTACAATAGTTGACCGCAAGGATGAACACCACTCGGCGGTATCTTCAATGCGTAACATCAGTCAATTATACTCAAACTACTGGATTTTTTGGATTTTTATAAATAAAAGTTTATAAAAATCCTATGCTTAGCAAAAAATACCAGCTTGACAAGCTCAGTGAACGGCGGGATGGTTGCGTGTGTCCAGTTATACCTTTGGTATTTCTTGCCGCGGTTGCAGGATTTCTACGTTATGTTTTATCACAGTGTAACACCAGCAATTGAGCTAGATAGCGTAATGCACCATTTCGATATGCCGACTGCCCCGCTTTTGCGAAAGGAATCCTTTCCCATGCTGCCCCGTTTTCTTTCCCTCTGCCTGCTGGTCTGGCCGCCCTTCGCTGTCAGTGCGCAAGACATTGATATCCTTATCCTGACCCGTCTGCCGCTGGAGGATTTGTTCAACGTGGAAATCACCACCGCCAGCAAAACCCTGGAGCGGGCCGATCAGGCACCGGCCACGGTGTATGTGTTTACCGCCGAGCAAATCGCTGCGCTGGGTTTGCGCGATCTCAAGGAGGTGCTGGCGCTGGTGCCGGGGGTGGATACCTCCGATAACCATTTCTTTCTGCAAGGCGGCCAGCGCGGTTTCATGGGGCCGTTTTCGCAATCGTTGCTGCTGGTGGACGGGCGCGAGATGAATAATCTGATCGCCGGGGAAACCTTTATTTCCGAGCAGTTCCGCACGCACAATATTCAACAGATCGAAATCATCGCTGGGCCGGGGTCGGCGCTGTACGGGGCGAATGCGGTGGGCGGGGTGATCAATCTGATTACCCGTTCGGCTGCGGACACGCAGGGTGCGCGGGTTGGCGTGAATTACGGGAGTTTCGATACGCGCAGCGTGGATGTCACTTTCGCTGGCGAGGATAATGGCTGGAAATACGCTGGATCGTTGGCGCGCTATGACAGCGGCGGCGAGGATTTTTCCGAGTTTCTCTCCACCCCCGCGCTGGCCTCGCCAGCAGCGGAAAACAACGCCTACCGCCATCTGCCGAAAGAGTACGGCTACGCCAACGACAGCGACGCCTTGCCGATCAGCCTGTCGCTGGAAAAATCCGGGATTTACACCGGCCTGGAATATTACCGCAACCGCTCCGGGCGCGGCACCGCTTCGATTCAGTGGGATTACACCCGCTCCGAGGATGAGCGGGAATTATTGATGAATTACCTGGGCTATCACTTGCCCTCGCTGTGGCAGGGCAAGCTGGATGTGCGCTTGGAATACCGCCATTACTGGGAAAAGTTCTGGGGCAACCACACCGAATCCACCGGCGCGCTGGAAGACCCCGACAGCGGCGAGCTGATCACCGAAGGCGCGACGCTGGACGATGTGGAAAACTTTCGGGGCTATTACAGCAATCAGCGCAGCAAGGGTTCGCGCAAGCACATCGCGCTGATCGAAGGGATTTACCGGGCCGATAAACACACCGTGGTGGCGGGGTGGGATTATGAACACAGCGACATCACCGGCGCGGCCTGGTCGCGCACCGACGGCCCGCACCCCGAAGTCGGCGCGGGGCAAACACTGCCGGAGTTCCGCAACTGGAAAACCGGCCTGTACGGGCAATGGCAGAGCAAACTGGCCGACGACCGCCTGAGCCTGACCCTGGGCGCGCGCCTGGCTGCGCACCAGCGTTACGACGCTGCCCTGCTGCCGCGCGGCGGCCTGGTCTGGCAGGCGCGCCAGGGGACGCTGTTCAAGCTGCTGTACGGCGAATCTTTCCGCGAGCCGGTGGTGTTCGAGTTGTCGAGCAACCCGGACATCCAGCCGATGCGCATGAGTACCTGGGAACTGGCCTGGCACCAATACCTGGGGCCGTATTTCAAAAACGAAGCGGTGGTGTTCCTCAACCGCGCCAAAAATCGCATCGTGTCCGACGATGTGCTGGCGATTGCCAATGGCGGTACGCTGGAAGCGCAAGGCTTTGAAAACGTGCTGCATTTCAACTACGGCCCGCTCACCGGCTGGCTGAATTACACCTATATGGACACGGTGCGCGCCACGGATCACGACGTGACCAGCGAGGTCTACGACATTCCCCGGCACAAGGTCAATCTGGCGCTGATTTACCACCTGGCTCCGCACACCACCCTGGGCCTGGTGGGGCGCTTGCGCAGCGCAGCGGATACCGAGGACCAGGACAGCATTTGGCGCATCGGCGGTTACACGGCCTGGGATATGACCTTGCGCCGCGAGGGAGTGGATTGGCTGAGCGGCAAGGCAGCAGTCAGCCTGAGCGTGAAAAATCTGTTTGACCGTGCCTATTATCACCCGGAGCCACGCGACGCCAACGCGCTTCAGCATCCGCAGGAAGGGCGCAGCTTGTGGCTGCGGGTGGAGTGGGGGATGTGAGTGGGGCGGCAGTAAAAATGTCTGAATCAGGATTTTCAGAATAGACTTGTTGCGCCTATAAAACAAGAAAAATCAATGTCTTATAAAAAGTGCTTTGGCTTGATGACTATGAAAAATCAATGGCTTAGCTGAAATCTGAAAAATTTGGAGTCAGTTATATTCTCGAACTCCGCATTTTTACTGGATTTATGTCGCAACAAGTCTAATTAAAGAACTGACCTTACGCAGAGCGACGGTAGCATGGGCTTCCGTGCCCATGCGCACGGGGACGGAACCCCGTGCTGCCGTGCATACTGCGTAACATCAGTTAAAGAATTTACAATCAGGTAGGGTGGGCAATGGGCAACGAAAAAATGTTGCCCACCCTACCCGCCTGGTTACTCATATAAAACCCGTAACCCGTAAGGCGGATAAGGCGCGTCTGTTTGCGCCGCCATCCGCCATCTCGGAGCTTCCGAATGTCGCATACTTCGGCAAGCTCAGCACAAGTGACGCTATCGCTTATG
>DYPD01000125.1 GCA_020720115.1 Thiomargarita sp.
ATCTTTCTGTATAAGATAACATTTTTTATGGAAATTTGTTAAGTTGATGCGTATGAGGTTTGTGTAAGCAATCCCGCCAGTTGCAATATCAGTGTCGGCTTCACCCAAGCCGAAGTGGACGCAAAAATCAGCGCGGCGCAACAGGCTTGTGCGGGCGATTCTACAGTAGTTGAACCCGTGCAATTAACGGGTAGTGGTTTCTTTGCTCCAGGCGATACGGTGAATGTGCAGTTAAAAGAAACAGTGGATGCAGCCAGTCATGATCAAGTGGATTGGTGGGTGGCGATTCAATTGCCTGGCGGGACTTTGTTGTATATGACGGATAATCCATTTTCAGCCTTTGATGTGTTGCCAGCACCCTTTAAGCGTTCTAATTACACGCATAAGGTATTGGAATTCTTAGTGCCGCCAGGCATGGGCGGGGATTACACGTTTTATGCGTTCTTTGTGAAAGAGGGTTCAAATATGACGGATTTGTTTTTGAATCTGAAACCTAAAGTGGCGACGGTTAAGGTGACAATGAGTAACCAGTAAGTTGTTTTAAGTGGTTTTGAGAGGATTAAATCTGCTAGGTTGCTTGTGCTGAGTGCTTCGATAAACTCAGCATACTGCTTGTTGAGGCATAAAACCTAGCAGGTTTTTTTATGCTTTGTTTGGCTGACGTAGCCGTCAGCCACTCCCAGGGTATTTCAATGTTGTGCTGTGACCTTGCCTAAAGATTGTTTTGAAGATTCTGTTGTATTCAAACAGCCAGTTCCTTACAGTAAGGGGCTGGCTGTTTTTATTTTAAAGAGACATACAATGCCCCTGATTACCTTCGATAATTTAAGTATTGCTTTTGGTCACGTCGCGCTGCTTGATAAAGCGTCTTTTACCTTGGACAAGGGCGAGCGCGTGTGTTTGTTAGGGCGTAACGGCGAGGGCAAATCTACGTTGCTGAAAATCCTTAACGGACAGCTTCACGCCGACGGCGGCAAGCTGGACATTCAGAGCGGTTGCCGCCTCGCTTATCTGGCGCAAGAACCGGATTTTGATCCTAACGATACGGTGTATGAAGCCACCGCACAAGGTTTGGGCAAGGTCGGTGCGTTGGTGACGGAATATCGTTGCAGCAGCGGTTGGCGGCGGCGCGTGACCTTGGCTCGCGCTTTGGTGACTGCGCCTGATGTGTTGTTGTTGGATGAGCCAACGAATCATTTGGATATTGAAGCCCGCGTAGTTTGGAAACTCTAAAATGGCGGATAACAGCACAAAAAGACGCGCCTTATCCGCCCTATGCTTGAGCACGTCCACTGCTTTGATTAATTGCCATTGCTGCGGCTTGATTCAGCGCCTTCCAGCGACTATGCCGAGCACCCATGTGCCGCGCTGTTGCCGTTGCCAAACGCCGTTGCTGGACCGGCAAACAGTCGGCAACCACTGGAGCGAAGCCCTGGCATTAGCCGCGTTGTTGTTGTATCCCGCCGCCATGCTGCTGCCCATGCTGCACATTGAGCGGCTGGGGCACAGTCACGCAGACAGCCTGCTATCTGGTTTAGTGGCTCTATTTGCTGAAGGCTATTGGCTGGTGGGCGGCGTAGTGCTGCTGTTTTCGGTGATTTTGCCGCCGCTGAAATTGCTCACGCTCTGGCTGCTGTCGGCTGCCAGCACCCGTTGGCGGGCGCATCATCGCGCTTTTGCCTATCGCTGGATTGAGCGCCTGGGGCGCTGGAGCATGTTGGATGTGATGCTGGTAGCGATTTTAGTCGCCTTTGTTAAAGTCGGGGATTTAGTCAATATTCAAGCCGGTTACGGCTTGCTGGCGTTCACCCTGATGGTGCTTTTAAGCCTAGTCGCCGGATTGTTATTTAATCCGCACGAACTCTGGCGGCAGGAATAGCTCAGGGCGCGGCAAACAAACGAAAGAAATTATCTGTCGTCGCCCGTGCCACCTCCTCTACTGACTGCCCGCGTAAATCTGCTAAAAAATCAGCCACATAGCGTACATAAGCGGGTTGATTTGGCTGCCCGCGAAAAGGCACAGGCGCTAGATAAGGTGAATCCGTTTCAACTAACAAAGATTCCAATGGCAATTGCTTTGCAACCTGTTGTAAAGCGGTCGCGCTTTTGAAAGTTAAAATACCCGAAAAAGAAATATAAAAACCCAAATCTATCGCCCGTAATGCAGTGTCATAATCTTCTACAAAACAGTGCATAATGCCACCGACTTCTTCTGCTTTTTCTTCTTGCAACAAACGCATGACATCTTCTTTTGCTTCACGGCAATGAATTACCAAAGGTTTATGCACTTCACGCGCTGCTTGAATATGATAACGAAACCGCTCATGCTGCCAACGCACATCGCCTTTATGATAATAATAATCCAGCCCGGTTTCTCCAATCGCCAGCACTCTGGGATTCGCTGCTAAAGTCACCAGGCGTTCCACATTCACATCAGCACTTTGCTCGGTATTGGGATGAATGCCTACAGAAGCAAATACATTATGAAAACTGTGCGCTGCCCGCAACACTTCTGGAAAAGTCTGCAAATCAACTGCAATATTCAAAAAATAATCAACACCCTGCGCTTGTGCTTGCGCCAGCAATTCGCTGGTGTCTTGTTCTGCCATATTCAAATGGCAATGGGAATCTACTAGCATGATAAATGAAAACCTTTTAATGAATTTTTTTGCTTAGGAATGGGAATTAAATAAGTCCCGAAATTGTCGGGCGGCTAAAGATGCCATCTCTCAAAGAGATGGCATCTTTTCATCAAACTGTTACTATCTGATTTATTTAGAGAAAAAGCACAGCAGCGCGAAGATGCGCTGACTGTGCTTTAGGGATATAGCGAAAAATCAGCTACTTACAAGCAGTGGGTACAGCACTCAGCGGCATGTTTTCACTGCTGCAAGTCCAGGTTGATGAGTCTGTGTCGAGTTTTAGCAAAATCCGCCCAGGTAGCGCCGAATCGTAAAATTCCGCCGCATAACCGCTACCGTCTTCTAGCAAATAAATGCGGCTCGTGTGTTTGCCGCTGCTTTTGCCGCCGGCTTCTTCAACTGTTGGCAAGTGTCCTTTTGCGCCGAAAAACTCTTCTGCTGGGGTTTTCATGCCCGCCAATAAGCCCACGCCTTCTGCCACTTTGCTGCGCAAGAGGTAGTCGCTGTATGCCGGAATCGCTACTGCCGCCAAAATTCCGGCTGCGGCAACTGCGCCCGCACCGCCGCCATAGACATTAAACAAAAACTCCAAGGGATTGTTTTCAAAGGTTAAAGCCAGTCCACTCAGGTCTTCGCCTAAAAATAGGTTGATGCCATAAGCGCCATTGTCGGGTAACTTGAGTTCGCTGGCGGCGGGCAAGGCAAACATATCAATAGGCGTGTCTGCAACATCACCTAGAAACATAAGTAATTGTAAATACAAAGAATACATCAGGCGCGGCATTTTGTGCATATTGGCAGACAGCAACAAAACTGAGCCTTCATGTGCTTGTTTTTGTGTGCTATAGAGCCATTGTTTCAGCGCCACGCGATTGACGTGCTGGGTGCGATCAAACAGCAATTGTGGCACTTTAGCGAGCACCAGATAGTCGCCGTCTTCCATCCAAAAATAATGACTTTTCAAACGCTTAAGCAGCGTCAATGCGAGCATTTCGCCGACACTGCTGCCATCACCAGTGGCTTCATCAAAAGACGGCAGGGGCGCGATTAATTGATGATACAAAGCACCTGGGGTTTTGTAGGTGCTGTGCTGCAAGTGGAATTTCGTGATCAGGGTTTGCAAAATCGTTGCAAAACTTGCTTTGTTCGCCAGACGAACAGCGGCAAATTCGCCCACTTCGTCGCTAAATACCAGGATTTCGTCACCAAAGGCGCTTAATACTGCGTCCAGCGGCACGCCGGTTTGAGCGAGAAAATCTTGCTGAAATTTTTGCAATGGCGGCTGCAAAGACGGCATTTCGGTTTGCGCAAAGCTTTGCAGATTTTTGAATAAGGCGTGTAGCGGCACGTTGAGGCTCAACAGCAGACCGGGTTCACCCGCCGCACCGAGCGCAAGATGATTGTTGATGGGCGGCAATAGACTGCGATAGCCCGATTTAGGCGCATCTAGCACCAGTTGTAAGCGCCCCTTGCCTTGGCTGCTGCTGCTACCAAAGCCAAAAGCCAGCGCACGCGCTTTATCCGTGCCGGCCTTTTGCAGATTTTGCTGTCCTTCCGGCGGCAGCATTGCCTGCACCAACGGCAGTAGTTTTTCCAAAGAAATCCAGGCAAACAGCCCTTGTCCGCTGCTGTCAATTGGCTGTTCTAGGGCGAACATGGGGTGAGCACTGAGCGTTTGTAGCGCCGCGAGGGTTTGCGAGAAGCTGTCAAGCGTCGCCAGCAAGCCGAACATCAGGTGCAACTGCCGAGTGTCAGGTGCATAGTGCAACAACAGCGGTATTTGGTCGGTTTTTAGAATAGCAAAGCCTTTTGCATCAAAGGGTTGCTGTATTTGCAACAGCGGCAGTTGCGTCAGCGATTGCAACCAGGCATTGGCAGCTTCCAAGGAATCCAGGTTCAGCTTGGCACGCATTAAAGCGACGGCTGAGGTTGGCGGCGTATTGGCAGGCAGCAACATTGCCAGCTCCACAGGTGAACGTAAATCGCTAAACAGCACATTGAGTAATGGCACAGCGGTATCGTCGAGGGCTTTGAACTGCGGTAACAGGTTGTTTTTCATGCCTTCCAACAGCTTAGCGACCTGTTTTTGATGTTCGGCGTGCGCCTGTGCGGGTTTTAGTACGCCATCGTGTTCCGCACTGAGCCAGCCGAAGGGACTCGGAATACGCAGGTAAGCAACGGTATTTTCAGGTAATTGTTGGCGCAAACTGGCGGGCGTAAACAGGCTTTCCGCCGCCTGCGCTAAGCCCGCACAACAGAGGGAAACAGTCAACACAACAGCGGTAAAACGACGCATATATCCTCCTTAAAATGGAAATGAAAGAGACTGCAAGTTGAGTGGAATAACGACTGGCAACCAGCCTATCAGGCATTTAAGTCAGGAATTAAACGACTTTGCAAACGTGAAATAGCATCTTTCAAATACAGCTTGCGTTTTTTCAAGCGGCGCAGTTGTAGTTGATCAACGTAGGCGCTTTCAGACAAACGCGCAATCACGTCATCCAAATCCCGATGTTCTAGTTGCAATTCTTGCAATTTTATTTGCAAAGTGAAAGGGTTATCTTCATCTACCATAGTTTTACATGAGTTGTTCTTGCTGCAATTGTTTGACCATGTCTGGCTCCATTTCGATGCCGACTGACCACCCCGGATTGAGAATAATGCCAAAATTCCCGACCCCTAATTTTTCCAAAATCCACTTAAACTCCACCAACAAGCCACCGCCAAAATCAGGATAGCGGTCTTTAACAAAGGGTTTTGCCCGTTCTGGACTGGTGAATACGGCGATAAACTCAGTGCCGTCTTCCGCTGGTAACGAGAGCGGGATGGCTTTGAGTGAGGTTTGTAAGCCCATGATTTTATGCTTTTTATCTTGAATGGGGAAAAACACTTGAGTGGTGAGCAAATCACGTATAAATTCATCGCCAGGTAACAAGCCTCCCTGGGCTTGTATGAGCTTTTCTTCCAGTTCGTTATGCGCTTGAAAAGTCTCTATTGCATCAAAATCAGTCATTGAGTAGTCCTTATGCGGCATGGTTTGTACATCTGAGAGCCTAGCATACCTTAATTGTGATATTCGTATAGACTCTGAGTCGGCAGTTTTTTCTGAAACAGGAGATTAGCATTTATGAAAGCAGTCATTTTGAACGCAGCGGGCGGCATAGAAAAGCTGCAAGTACAAGAAGTGCCTATGCCCTCTTTACCCAGCCCAGAGCATTTACGGGTGCGCCTGCACGCGGCAGGTGTCAATCCGGTTGACTACAAAATGCGTCACAAAGGGGGCTTACAACCAGACAAGCTGCCGATTATTTTAGGCTGCGACGGCGCGGGCGTGGTCGAGCGCATCGGCGAAAAAGTCACACGCTTTCAAGTAGGCGATCCGGTGTATTTTTACAACGGCGGCATTGGTGCGGGCGTGCCAGGCAATTATGCCGAATACACCTGCATTCATGAGGAATATGCCGCTGCGAAACCCGCGGCGCTGACCATGCAGGAGGCGGCGGCTCTGCCGTTAGCGTGGATTACCGCTTGGGAGGCGCTGGTAGACCGCGCTCACCTAGCGGCGGGGCAAAAGCTGTTGATTCATGCGGGCACGGGGGGCGTTGGACATTTGGCGATTCAATTAGCCAAGCAACTCGGCGCACAGGTAGCGACCACTGTAAGTTCAAGCACCAAAGCGGCTTTAGCCCATGAATTGGGCGCGGACTTGTGCATTGATTACCAGCAAGCAGATTTTGTTCAAGCAGTGCTCGGTTGGACGCAACAAAAAGGTGCGGATTTAGTGTTTGATACAGTGGGCGGCGAAACTTTTTGCCGTTCTATGCACGCCACTAAAGTGTATGGGCAGGTGGTGACTTTGCTGGAATATCCTTGCAATGCCGAAGCCTGGAAAATCGCCAAATTGCGCAACCTCTGCATCAGCCACGAAATGATGTTGACGCCAGAAATCATGGGCTTACACGAGGCGCGTATCGCACAACGCAAAATGCTGGATCAGGCTTCAGCCTGGGTCACAGACGGCGTCTTGAGGGTTAATGTTGCGCAAGTATTACCCCTAGAACAAGCCGGCATTGCGCACCAACAACTGGAAACCGGACACACGACGGGCAAGCTGGTTTTACAGATTGCCGAATAATACAACTTTATTAACCAAATCAAGAGGTTTTACATGCTCATTCGCCGACCACCCGACATCAAAACAGCCGAAATTACGCCACACTCTGTCTATCAAAACCGCCGCGACTTTATGCGAGATATAGCCGGCGTGGCGCTGGCAGGCGTAGCGCCTGCGCTCTGGGCTGATGTGCCAGAACCCTCTAATAAAGATTTTGCGCACGCACAAAAAAGTGCCTTTAGCACTGAAGAAGAACCAACACCCTACGCTAAAGCCACCAGTTACAACAATTTCTATGAATTTGGCACCGACAAAAGCGATCCAGTGCGTTATGCACACAGCTTAAAAACCCAGCCCTGGTCTGTCACCATTGCTGGCGAAGTAGAAAAACCAGGGACTTACACATTAGAAGATATTTTAAAGCCCCATCCACTGGAAGAACGCATCTACCGCTTACGCTGCGTAGAAACCTGGTCAATGGTAATTCCTTGGATTGGTTTTCCACTGGGTGAATTACTCAAACGCTTTCAACCCACCGCCAAAGCCAAGTATGTCGCCTTTGAAACCTTACAAGACCCAGAACAAATGCCCGGACAAAAATCCTTATTTTCTCTCAACTGGCCCTATGTAGAAGGTTTGCGCATGGATGAAGCCATGCACCCTTTAAGCATTTTAGCAGTTGGCTTATATGGAGAACTCATGCCCAAACAAAATGGCGCACCCTTGCGCTTAGTTGTACCTTGGAAATATGGCTTTAAGAGCATCAAGTCCATCGTCAAAATCACTTTACAAGAAACCCAACCGCCCACTTCGTGGAATTTGGCAACGCCGCAAGAATATGGCTTTTACGCCAACGTCAATCCCGCAGTAGATCATCCGCGCTGGAGTCAGAAAAAAGAACGGCGCTTAGGCGGCGGTTTTTTTGCGGATTTAATTAAAATGGAAACCCAGCCTTTTAATGGCTATGCGCAGCAAGTCGCAGGGTTGTATCAAGGCATGGATTTGCACAAGCAATTTTGAAGCATTGTTTGAAGAAACAAGATAGGATGTGGTGAGAAACGAACCGCATCAATTACAATCCCCCAAACGATGCGATTCCTAACCTCATCGCATCCGAGCATCCGACCTTGCTCATTAAATTATCTTCTCATGATGCTATAGAAGTTGTGTCATTTTTCAATAAGCGGATAATTTCTTTTAAGTGCACAATTTTCTTCTCCCGCTCCGTCAGCAACAGTTGGTTTTTTTCTAATTCATGGGCACATTGGGTTTTAATAATGAAATCTACAGCTTAAAATCCGCACATAATCATCCGTCACTTCATACACCAGGCGATGTTCTTCGGTAATTCGTCTTGACCAGCAGCCGGATAAATTATGTTTTAGTGCTTCTGGCTTCCCTTTTCCAGAAAAAGGGAATTTTGCTAACTCATCAAACAAGTCTGTGATTTTGAGCGCAATCCGTTTATCATTTTTAATCCACCATTGCAAATCTTCAACTGCTTTTGAACTTAACAGCAGTTCTCTCATACAGGCAACTCGGTTTTAAGGTGCACCCATTGTACTGCCTGTTCAAGCGGTTCTTCCCGTGCCTGACGCAGGCGTTCTGCGTTATGAGGATTACTTAATAGATACAAAGTTTCTTGTAGCCCTAAATAATCCTGCTCAGACAGGACAACCATGTTTTCCGTTTCTTGAGAAACAACCCGCACGGGGGTATGTTGCTGAATAATCATGTGCGACAATGCGCTTAATTGACGCTGTAAATCTGCGGCTTGAATAGTTTGCATTATACCTCTCCCGACACCTTGCCTGCTTTTAACAAGCTAATCATTTGTTCTAAAGTTTCAATGTGCTTTTCAATTGCGCGTTTTCCAGTTCGTGGGGAACCGTTCACTCCCTCCCTCTTTTATAGGGAGGGCACTGAACGATTACGGACTAACCGCTTCAGCGCATTATACGGCTGTACTCGCCGTCGTATTTTTCAAAACATCACTAATCCATTGATTCAAATTTTTCCCATTGGCTTCGGCAAACCAAGCGGCGCGGGCGTGAACGTCCGGCGGTATGTGCAATTCCAATGTGCCGGAGTAAGGCTTAGCTGGTGTTTCACCGCGTTGTTTACAGGTTTCCAGATAAAAATCAATGGCCTCTTCAAATGCACTGCGTAATTCGTCAACACTGTCGCCGTGAAAAGTTAAAATGTCACGAATACCTGCCACACGCCCAATAAAACAACCGTCTTCATCACTATATTTAAGCTGTGCCGTATAGTCTTGATAACGCATGGTATTCATGGTTTAACCCCAGAGCCTCAATACGTTTCCATTCCTTTGATTCACTTCGCGGTCTAAGGATAGATCAACAGTCATAAAGCCATTATTTAGCAATTCAAGAATAGCATCTTCCTTTTTCTTGTTGTATTTTGAGACAAGAAAACAGGCTTCCGTAATCACAGCTTCACAGGTCAAAAAAGGTGGCATGATTTCTTTCATTTGCGCCACTGTCCACCGATGGTAAGCATCACTGGAATTAAGCAACGACACCAGTGGACCTGTGTCTAAAATAACTTTTTGCCTCACTTGCCAAAGCCTTCAAAATACGCTTTGTTGGTGGATAAATCCGTCGGTGCTTGAATTGCGCCGATTAAATGTTTGGCTAAATCATAGCAAGAATGCGATGATTCGGTGGTTTCTCGCTTAGGTTGAGTATGCAGCGCGAGCCAAACCTTCAGTGCCGCTTCGATCAATTCCTGTTCGCTCTGAGGGCTGACCTGCCGCACTTGCCGCATCAGTCCATCGTCAACAATAATATTCAACTGCATTTCATTATCTCCGCATTTTTCAGACGATTGATTTCTTCCAACTGCGCAATTTGCTTTTTCAGATTTTCAATTTCTTTATCACGTTCTATCAACAATAATTCTTTCTTCTCCAATTCATGCGCACATTGGGTTTCAGTTAAAATAATATAAGCTTGTGATAAATTTGTAGGATTACAATTTTCTGCATAATTAAGAACTGTTTTCTCATTCGTATCCACCAATTCCTGCACATCCACACCAAACACCTCAGCCACTTTCTCCAGCTTATCCAGCTTAATTCCCACACCGCCGCGCTCGATTTTCGCATAACTCTTCACCGCCCAGCCCAACTTGTCAGCAAGCTCCTCCTGCGTCCAGTTCTTACATTGACGCATGACTTTCAATTTCTCGTGAATTTGCATGAAATGTCCCTAAATTGACTGTAAATCGGTAGGTTTTGGGCTGTAAACAGTCCCACATATGATTGTAACATATCGTCCGAATTAGCAAAATAATCTTAAGCAAGTAGGACAGAGTAAGTAGATTGTTCTAGGCGCGATTTGCAAAAATGTTCACTGCGATCTTAGTGCGCTGAACACATCCAGCTAAGCTGGTCATGTAAATTACCGAAATTGCCCTAAACCTGATACTTCATTGAGGATACAAACAATGGAAGCTGATAACCAAGATTCGGATATAGATGTAAAAAATAACCTAAAATCCACTAACGGAGATTTTAATATGGATACACCCAATGACAAAGTAGATCGTTTAGACAATCAGGCAAATGAAATCGTAGAGCGAGAGCGCGATAAAAAACTGATCGCCCGATTATTCTCAAATAGCAAGCTTGTACGGCGCACAATGGAACACGAAGATACACTTGCCAAGATTGAGTTTGATTTCAGAGAAAAAGCTTTTACTATGGCAAGAGATGTTCACTTACAAACAATACAAGAAACTTTTAATGACTTTCTTGTTAAGGGTAAAACGAACATTCGTGCAGAGAGGCAGCAATTTTTTAATGAAAAAGTGACTACGCTTAGACGTGAAAAACAAAACACGGTAGAAAAATTCATAGAGGATATTGAAAAAGCGTGGAGTAAGCTCGACTCAATAACTATAGAAAAATTAAAACAGAAAGAACAACAAAGAATTGAGTTAATGATGGACAGATTTTATTCCACGTTTGACAACATGGAAGATGAGTTCATGAAAATACTAGAGGAAAATGTAAAAGCCTAAGCGCAGGCTGTCCAGTTTTTGCGTACCCATCCCCTTTGAAAAAAGGGGGATGTCATGGTGGCAGCGTTGGAAAATCCTCCCTTCCTTTGCCAACATAAGGTATCTACACAAAGTA